>JAFPSY010000092.1:0-30138 GCA_017413585.1 Acholeplasmatales bacterium | reverse complement strand
TGGTGCGCCTGTAGTATATCCATTAAATACACCAGAGACAATTTTAATTTCATCTGGCTCTATTCTTGGAGTAGTACCAAGACCACCGGACTTTCTTCTAGATAAATCTATAAGAAAATCCTCATTAGATAAAGGAATACCAGGCTTTACACCATCGAGTAAAATACCTACCCCTCCACCGTGAGATTCACCATAAATATTAATTTGAAACAATCTTCCAAAATGATTCATAGCCTTCCTCCTTATTTTTTATTTTTAATATAATCCTTTTGATATTCCTTTGAGGAATTTAACACTCCCTCAAAGAAGGTTAAATAATATTTTTCAAGCTGCTTATTGGATAAAAGCTCTAGATTTCTTTTCTTTATTTCATCCTCACGACTAGAATCTAGCACATCTATATGATTTTCCATTTTATAATCTGCAATAGATGAAACGGCAGCCATTCTTTTTATGAAAAGATGAATCATTTCACTATCGATTTCATTAATTATTTCTCTTGCTTCATCTAATTTAGTCTTCATAAGAAACAATTCCTCCTAAGCTCTCAAAAACAGAAAAGAAATTAGGGAAGGATTTTGAAACGCATCCTGCGTTTAAAATCTTAATATCTCCCTTTGTTTTTAAGGATGCCATAGCAATTGCCATAGCTACTCTATGGTCATTATGACTATCTATAACAGCACCATGAAGCTCCTTAACACCATAAATAGTCATACCATCCTTATGCTCAATAATCTTAGCGCCCATCTTTTCTAATTCTATTCTCATAGCTGTGATTCGATCACATTCCTTAATTCTTAATCTTCCTGCATTAATAAAATTAGATTCTCCTTCTGCAAGAGCAGCTAAAACCGTTAGTGCAGGACCCAAATCTGGGCTTTGGCTAAAGTCTATAGTAGCACCATGTAAAGCTTTGTTTTCTAAGGATAATAAATCATTTTCAAAGATAATATTTGAACCAAAATCCTCCATATCCAAAAGGATTTTCTTATCTCCTTGATGAGAATCCATATTCATACAGGAAAGCTTTATATCTGCACCAAGTGCATCCGCAACTAAGAAGAATGCGGATTGGGAAAAATCTCCTTCAATTGTATAATTATATGGCTTATAGGATTGATTACCCTTTATTATAAATTCTTTATATTCCTTGTTTTCTATTTCAATACCAAATTTCTTTAGCATATCTAAGGTTAAATCAATATATCCTTTAGATTCTAGATTTGTAGTAATAACTATTTTTGAATCTCCATCTAATAAAGGAAGTGCATATAATAAGCCAGTAATAAACTGACTTGAAATATCTCCTCTAACCTTAAATGTTCCACATTTTAATCCAGAATATACCTTTAATGGAAGATAATCCTCTCCCCTTGTATATTTAATACCTTGGGTATCAAAAATCTCTAAAAAGGTATCTAAAGGTCTTTTTACTAAATGATTCTCACCTCTAAATTCGATTTCCTCATCACATACTAAGGCAATAGGAATCATAAAACGAATCGTAGAGCCTGATTCATTCGCGTTAATCATAGATTTTACTCTTTTAACCTTAGAACCATGAATCACTAAATGATCACTATATTCTTTTATTTCCGCACCACAAGCTCTCATAGCATCTATAGTAGCTAATATATCCTTTGAATATAAAACATTCGATATAATGCTTTCACCTTCAGCTAATGCAGCTGCAATAATTGCTCTATGCGATAAGCTTTTTGATGGTGGAATTTGGATTGTACCAGAAAGCTTATTTGGCTTTATTGTTACATTCATTTTGTATCAACCCCTAATTCTTCTTCTTTAATTGGGTAAATTACACATTCCCCAAGCTTAGTTACAAAAATAAAATTAATTGTACCAGCTAGGTTCTTTTTATCGTAAATAACATCATGTAAATAATCCTTATAATTATATTCCACCTGTGGGAAGGAATATTTATCTAAAATATGGCGGATTACATCATAGGCTTCCTTATCCGTTACACCTAAATCTAAACCCATTTGTAGTGCCATTTTCATACCAATACCAACAGCAACACCATGCTTATAGCCATATTTTAATTCTATCGCATGACCAAAGGTATGACCGAAATTAAGCTTCATACGCTCGCCCGTATCAAATTCATCCATTTCGACCATTTTCTTTTTTACAGATAAGGATTCTAAAATAATGTCCTCATTAATTTCTTGTGTATTCATAAGCATTGTAAGAAGCTTCTTGTTTCCAATAGCTCCATGCTTAATTAATTCTCCCATTCCACTTATATACTCACTAGGATCTAAAGTATTTAGGGTTAATGGATCGATTAATACCATTTTAGGCTGCTTGAATGCACCTAAAATATTCTTTCTACCAAAGAAATCAATTCCTGTTTTTCCACCAATGGAGGAATCCATTTGGGAAAGTAAGGATGTAGGTACTCCAATATATGGAATACCTCTATAAAGGCTTGATGCAACAAAACCGCATAAATCGCCAATAACTCCTCCACCTAAAGCAAGCAATAAATGATTTCTTCTTATATCCTTTTTTAACAATTCCTCACATACATGTGCATATTCCGTTAAGCTCTTTGAAGATTCTCCATGAGGAATAACAACAGATTCAACTGTGTAGAAATCCTCCAGTGCCTTACTAACCTTTTTTAAATAATATTTTGCAACATTATCATCTGTGATAATAAATATCTTTTTATTTGTATATACCGTCTTAATATAATCTGCAATATGATCTAATAACCCATTTTCAATAATGATTTTATAAGAGGTGTGTGTAAGATTTATATTTAATTCCTTCACGATTATTTCTCCATCTCTTTCCTTATTTTTGTTGAAGAACGGAATAATTCACATAGTGCATCCTTATCTTCACGGTATAATGCCATTTTAAGTAAATCTAGCTCAAATTCAAAGGAAGCAATATGCTCTAGCAAATACTTTCTATTTTCCAAAAAAAGCTCACTCCATAAATTCTCATTGATCATTGCAATTCTTGTTAAATCCCTATAGGAATCTCCAATATAGTATTTTGTATCGGAATCATGATCCGAATTTACTAAGGATACAGCGATAGCATGTGTAAGCTGGGAGGTAAAGCCAATCATTCGATTGTGCTTTTCAATATCCATAACAGATATTCTTTTGAAGCCTAAATCTGTACCTAATTGCTTTAAAACATTAATGGTATCTTCGCTTACCCCCTCTGTTGGAGTAATTAGATAATTCGCTCCGCCAAATACACATTCTGTAGAATACTCAATACCAATCTTTTCTCTACCTGCCATAGGATGATGAGAGCAATACTCTGCAGGCTTAGATAATTGATATGCTTGATTTACAAAATCACTTTTCACTCCACAGATATCTGTAATAATTTGACCCTCGTGGAAATATTCCTTATATCGATTAATAAAATTTAAGATTGCCTTAGGGTAAATTGCTAAAACAATTAAATCAGAATCCCATATAAACTCCTCTGGATAAACAGAGCCTTTGACAATAAATCTTTTTTCAAGCGCATAATCGATAGAATCCATATTGATATCAGAACCATATACTGTATATCCTTTATTGGATAATCGATATGCATATGCGCCACCCATTAAACCTAAACCTACAATTAAAACTTTCATAATCATCTTCCTATCTGTAGTATATCTATACTACACCATTATAAAAAATTCTATCATATTGTGCTACACTTTGCAAGGAAATGTACAAAAAGGAGCATAAAGAAAAAGCCTAAAATAGGCTTATTTCTCATATCTTACAATATATCCTACACAGCAAGAATACTTTCCATATTTAAGTGATAAATAAGGAGGCATCTCATAGATAGGTATTTTCATATCAGGGAAGCTTTTTTCAAGCTCCTTTAAAAGATTTTCTGTATATTTTGAAAAACGATTCGTATATAAAATGAAAGGAATAACCTTCTTCCCATCCATTTCAAGTAAGAATACATCTACATATGGGGCAATCGTTTTATTCTTTTCCTTTATTCTTACAATGGAGGATTCATTCTTTTTAAGAATATGAAGCACTACATTTTTATTGTCAAATTCAAATGGGTCTAAAGAAGAATCAATAAGCTTTTCTATTTGGGGGATTCTATCCTCTCCAAAAGAGAATAAATACATCGTATTATTCGCATCTAAAAAGGATAGCATTTTTTCTATTTCTGGAATAGATTTATTAAGCTCAAAAAGCTTTTGTGCCTCATAAGCCATATAAACTACAGGAAAGCCTTCCGATTTGATTTGAAAATAAAAGGATTGTAAATTCTTATTCTCATGAATATATTTTTCGATTAAAGGCTTATAATAGGAGGTCTTTTGATTATTCAAAATAAAATAAAATCTTTCATATCCCTTTTGGACTAAATCATCTAATATTTCCTTTATTTTTTCAAAGGTAGCCCCCTTGATTTCAGGATTTGCTAAGGAATCATATTTCATTCTTAAATTGAATTGATGAAAATCCATATCTAATAAGGAATCATAGATTTCACAATCCGAAAAGCAAATCCTAGATGGTAAAAAGGCTACATTAGATGCCATAGGAATAACCTCTATTCCTGTATCTGAAGAAACAATTACCTTTGTTTTCAAAATATCACCACCAAATATAAGTATATCATATTCTTTAATTACAATTCTTCTCTTTTTGATTTTAAGAATTGTATTTCTTTTCCAAAGCCCTCTAAATCATTCGGAGTCTCTAAATAAAATGGTAAATCCTTTAGCTTAGGATGATTAATAATGTTTATGATGGTATCTAATCCAATTGAACCATCACCAATCTTTTGGTGACGATCCTTCCTTGAATTGAATGGCATCATAGAATCATTTAGGTGAATGGCCTTAAGATATTTTAAGCCAATAACTCTATCAAAGGTATCGATTACACCATCTAAATCATTTACAATATCATATCCTGCAGAATAAATATGGCAAGTATCTATGGTTACACCAATATGCTCCTTATATAAAAGTCCATCAATAATGGTTTTAATTTCTTCAAAGGTTATACCAAGCTCACTACCCTTACCACTCATAGTTTCAAGTAAAACCGTAGTGTTCATATCCTTAAACATTACCTCGTTTAAGGTATCTATTATCATTTTTAAGCCTAAAGCTCTATCCTGCTTACCGCAAGAGCCTGGATGAAAATTATATAATCCATTCGGAAATTTCTCTAAAATCTCTAAATCCTCTTTAAAGCAAATAAGAGCAAATTCCCTAACATTTTCCTTTTCACTTGCAGGGTTTAGGGTATAAGGTGCATGACAAAGTAAGCCCTCCACCTGATTATCCTTAGCACAGGCGATAAAATGATCAAAATCCGTTTGGTTGAAGGCCTTTGCCTTACCTCCTTGAGGATTTCTTGAAAAATATTGATAAGTATTCCCGCCTATAGATAATATATTTTGTAAAGCCTTAAAATAGCCCTCTGCAATAGATAAATGACAACCAATACGAAACATATAAAACCATCCTTTTCATACATTATAACTAATTTTAAATGAATAGAAAAGAAAAAAGCCCATTTAAAATGGGCATAATTTCAAAATGAATTACTTAACGTCAACTAATTCAAGCTTCTTGCCAACGATAGTGATGATTGTATCATCAGCTTCAAGCTCTAAGCATGCCTTTGCCTTAGCAACTGCATCAGAAAGCTTACCAACAAGTGGCTGAATACCGAATAGAATAGAAGCTGTACGTGCATCATCTGCATTATCGAATGCGAAGAATACATCAGCAGCAGGACGATACTGAGAAATAGCTAATGCTAATTCAATGTCACCCTCAACAGCGATTGCAGGTACTTCAAAGTTATTAGCAAGTGTAGCTGCAGCTAAGCCTAAAGCGTCAGCCTCATTCTGGTTTTCCTTCATTTCAACTACATTTCTAATCATTAATTCATAATCGATAGAATCTTCAGCTCTCTCATCAATCTTAGCCATGTAAGAAACTGCCTCAAATGGATAATCACCCTGAGCAGACTCACCAGAAAGCATTGTTGCAGATGTACCATCTAATACTGCATTGTGAACGTCAGAAACCTCTGCACGAGTAGGTCTTGGGTTCTGCTGCATAGAATCTAGCATCTGAGTAGCTGTAATAACGATCTTACCTGTAGACTGAGCTAAGAAGATCATCTGCTTCTGGATTTCTGGTAAATCCCAAGCATCAACGTCAACACCTAAGTCACCACGAGCAACCATTACACCATCAGAAAGCTTAACGATTTCCTCCATGTTAGAAACACCCTCTTGGTTCTCAATCTTAGAAATAACCTTAATATGAGTGTTGCCCTTAGCAGCTAAGATTTCACGAATCTGACGAATATCATCAGGACGACGTACAAATGATGCAAAGATGAAATCTAATCCCTGATCACAAGCAAATTCCATATCTGCCTTATCCTTAGGAGATACATAAGGCATATTTAATACTACGCCTGGAACATTACAGTTTCTCTTATTCTTAATCTTACGATCATTTTGAGCCTCACAAACAAGTTCATGAGTAGCCTCATCCTTTTCAATAACCTTTAATGTTAGGTTACCATCCTCAATTAAGATTCTTCCACCAACATGGATATCATCATATAAACCAGCATAAGAAATAGCAATCTTATCCTTGTTTCCTAAATAAGAATAATCCATAGTTACACGGATAATATCTCCCTTGTGTAACATAACTGGCTCATCATTTTGTAAATAACCAGTACGAATTTCAGGACCCTTAGTATCAAGAGCAATACCAGTGAACCAGCCATGCTCCTTGTTTAATTCCTTAACATTCTTAATACGGAAGCCCTGCTCCTCATAATCGCCATGAGAGAAATTCATTCTCATAACGTTCATTCCTGCAGTTCCGATTAATCTTTCAAGAGATTCCTTCTTCTCAGAAGCAGGTCCAATTGTACAAACAACCTTAGTCTTTTTCATTTCTTCTTCTCCTTATAACTATTTTAATTTTTGAACTAAATTGTGTAACTCCTCGCTCGGAATATTCTTCATACTCAAAGCTTCTTCAATAGGTGTATTGCGGAGTTCATTGTCAATTACACCTACGCAGACTCCTGATACCCCCTGTTTAAGAAGGTCAACCGCATATGCACCTAATCTAGCTGCAAGTAAACGGTCTTCAGGTGTAGGAGTTCCACCACGCTGAACATATCCTAAAACGGTAGCACGACATTCATACCCTGAATATTCCTCTACCTCTTTAGCTAACTGGTAAACGTCTGTCATATTTTCAGATATAACAACGATCGCATGACGACGGCCTGCAAGTCTATTTTCCTTTAAATCCTTTAAAAGCTTTTCCTTATCTAGACCAGTCTCATTTGTAAATATATATTCGGCACCTGTGCATAATCCAGAATATAATGCTAAATCACCACAGTGTCTACCCATAACCTCAATAATAGAGCATCTTTGATGAGAAGATGATGTATCCTTAAGCTTATCGATAGCATCGCAAGCAGTATTTAATGCAGTGGAAAAGCCAATAGTATAATCACTCGATGCAATATCATTATCAATTGTACCAGGAATACCAATGGTTTTGATTCCCATATGATGAAGGGCAAGCGCACCTGCATACGTACCATCTCCACCAATGCAGATTAATGCTTCAATGTCATTCTTTTGTAACTGCTTAACTGCAAGCTGTCTTACAGCCTCATACTTAAATTCAGGAAGTCTTGCAGTACCTAAAATTGTACCACCTCTATTTAGAATTTCAGAAACATCACTTCTTGTAAATTCCTTAAATCTTCCTTCAACAAGTCCACGGTATCCATCAGAAATACCAAACACCTTATCTCCGTTGGATAATGCTGCACGAACAACCGCACGAATCGCTGCGTTCATACCAGGAGAATCTCCTCCTGAGGTCAATACACCAATTCTCATATTTTCAGCTCCTTTTGAAAATATTTACTACCACATAGCATTATATCACATTTTTGTCAGCCTTCAAGATTTTTTCTATGGAAACCCATAATTATTAATTATGAAATGACTATTTTTTTCAAATTTTCATATTTTTATTTTTTGTTATATACTGCCTATAGTATATAGAAAAGAAAATTTATTCATGATATAATAATTTTAATAGATGAGAAAGGATTACGATTATGAAAAGATTAGTTACAAGAAGTGATTTTGATGGTTTAGTTTGTGCTATGATTTTAAAGGAATTAAACCTAATTGACGAAATTAAATTTGTTCACCCAAAGGATGTACAGGATGGAAAGATTGAATTATCAGAAAATGATATTACAACCAATTTACCATTTGACCCAAGAGTAGGCTTATCCTTTGATCACCACGAAAGTGAAATGGATAGAACAAAGGCCTTAAATACAACCGGAAAATTAATCATTGACCCTAATGCGAAATCCGCAGCTAGAGTTGTTTATGATTATTATGGTGGTGCAAAGGTATTAAAAAATGTTTCTGAAGAATTAATGGAGGCTGTAGATAAGGGCGATTCTGCAGACTTCACTAAGGATGAGGTATTACATCCTACAAGATGGTGCCTATTAAACTTTATTATGGATGCAAGAACAGGACTAGGTAGATTCCATAATTTTAGAATTTCTAATTATGATTTAATGATGGAATTAATTGATTATTGTCCACATCATACCATTGAAGAAATTCTTCTTCTACCTGATGTTAAGGAAAGAGTTGATCTATATTTTGAGCAGGCTACACTATTTGAAGCACAGCTAAAGAGAATTGTTAAGGTATATGATAAGGTCTTATTGATCGATTTAAGAAACGAGGATGTTATCTATGCAGGTAACCGCTTCTTCGTTTATGCATTATACCCAGAATGTGAAATCTCCATTCATGTAGCATGGGGATTTAGAAAGCAAAACACAGCGGTTATGATTGGTAAGAGTATCATCAATCGTAATTCTAATTTTGATATTGGTATGCTATGTCTATCCTATGGTGGTGGAGGACATAAAAATGCAGGAACCTGCCAGCTTGAAAACGATAAGGTTGATAGTGAATTACCAAATATCATTAAAAAAATTAATGAAGCATAAAGAAAAACAGGAAGGATCGCCTTCCTGTTATTTTTTTACTTTACATTTGCAACACGTACTGTGTCTCTTGCAATCATAACCTCTTCATTTGTAGGAATAATCCATACCTGAATCTTAGAATCAGGTGTAGAAATAATTCTTTCATCAGAGAATGTATCATTAAGCTTTTCGTCAAGCTTAACACCTAAAGGAGCAAGTCTATCTACAATATTCTTACGTAAATGCTTTAGGTTTTCACCCATACCAGCAGTGAAGGCAATTACATCTACCTTACCACCTAAATATAGCCAGTAGGAAGCTACATAATCCGCAACTCTCTTAGCCTGAACATCGAAGGTTAATTTACATCTATGGTCACCATTATTCATACCCTCTGTAACATCTCTTGCATCATTAGATCTACCAGATAATCCTAAATAACCACTCTTCTTATTTAATATAGTGACAACCTCATCTGCAGTTTTTCCTTCCTTATTACAAATATAAGAAACAACAGTTGGATCAATATTACCTGTACGAGTTCCCATAGGAATACCCTCAAGTGGTGTTAAGCCCATAGAGGTATCCTTACACTTACCACCCTCAACAGCACTAATAGATGCACCATTACCTAAGTGACAAACAATGACATTTGTATCCTCTAATGGCTTACCAATTAATTCAGCTGCTCTTTGAGATACATACTTATGAGATGTACCATGAGCACCATATTTACGAATACCATACTTTGTATACCATTCATATGGAATTGCATACATATATGCCTCTTCTGGCATAGTTTGATGGAATACAGTATCAAATACTACAACCTCAGGTACATTAGGTAATGCCTTATAGAAAGCCTTAATACCAACGATGTGAGCTGGGTTATGAAGTGGAGCTAAGTCAGCAAGCTCTGCAATCTTCTTAACAACAACTCCATCAGGTCCATCAACAAGTGTAGAATCCTTGAAATATTCTCCACCCTGGACAATACGATGACCAACACCATTGATTTCATCTAAGCTCTTTAAAATCTGTTTATCAATTAATGCATCTAATACTAGCTGTACACCCTCTGCATGAGTAGGAATAACTGGATTTGTTTCTTCCTTCTTTCCGTTATACTTTAATGTTACAATACCATTTAAAGGCTTTCCTGCACCATCTACAGAACCAATCTTTTCTACTGTACCTGATGCGATAACCTTTTCCTCTGGCATCTCTAATAACTGAAACTTAATAGAGGATGAGCCAGCATTTACTGCCATAATTTTAGACATATTCTTTTCTCCTTACTTTCCTTTTTTATTATAATTATTTTTTAAAAACCATGCTTCAATATCTCTTAATGCATTATTAAAATCTTCTACATCATTAAAGCTTGGAAGCTTTACCATGAAGCATTTGGCATCCTTTAATTGCCTCTTCTGCAATACCAGAATCAGCTTTGGTCTTGCTTGATTAAACATACTATCCGGAAGCTCAATAATACCTAAAATGGACATAGATTCTAATAATTTCTTTTTGAATTCCTGATTGGAATCATAATCAAAGAAATCATTCTCTACTATGGCTATCATAGATCCATCTTCCTTAAGCTCATTTACAAAATGCAAGATAGCCTCATAAGGGAAATATTTACCATCTGTATATTCTGAATGGGGCATATCAAAGACAATAGAATCTATATTCGATAATTGAAGACTCATTGTATTTTGATAATATACCTCAACAGGATAATCTAATAAATCCGCAGTGAGTGCAGTAATTTTTGTCATCCATTCATTATCGTCTATCGCAAATAATTTTGTTTTTTTATCTAAATAATTTGCAATAGTGAATAATAAATTACCTGTACCACATAATGGATCTAAAATAGATAATTCCTTTTCCTTATGAATCTTTGTAATTAAATATGCAGCAAGAATACCTAAGGTGTCTGGAGTTGTATTTCCATTTGGAATACGCATTTCCTTAAAGCCTCTTAAAACTATGGATTGCATAGCCTTACGGACATCCTCAGCAGAAAAATCTACATCTTTAATTTTCGCATAAATTTCTTCGAGCTCTTCTTCCTTATCTAAATCATCAATATCACATACGACCTCACCAGCCAATATATTTCTTACGGTCATCTCTAACAATTCGAAATATGGCTTATGAAATATTTCGTACAAGAAATTATTTGATTCATCTAAAACATCATAGAATAACTCAAGATTATCCATTTTAACTTCCTGCATAATTTTATCACCTTTAGCATTATACCAAATTCAAAAATCAATGTAAAGAAAAAGCCATCATACATATGATGACTTACTTACTTTCCTCTTCATTTTTCAAATGAATCTTAGGGAAATTCCATTTATATCTTGCTGCAAAGAATCTTATTGTAACCACAATTAAAACTGTAATTATAGAATTAAGCCAAATATTGTCAATAACCTTTGCCATAAAGACAAAGTATACAGAACCAATAATTGCTGCAACAGCGTAAATATGCTTTCTAAAGATTGCAGGAATTCTCATAACTAAAAGATCTCTTAATAAAGACCCACCAACACAGGTTAATAGGGAATAAAAGATTAATTGTCCTTCATTCGTAACATTACCAATGGTTTGCGCTCTTAATACACCTACGATAACGAATGCGCCAAGACCAACAGAATCTATAATTAAATAGGTTAAGCGATATGCCTTAGAATCCTCCCAGGATAAATCCTTAATAAACCACATGACGGCAAATACCAAGCATGCGACGGCAAAGGCAATGAGTGGATACCACCATTCATCAAATATGACAAATTTATGCTCCCCCATAATTAAATCTCTTAAAAAGCCTCCTCCTGTTGCCGTAATTACAGATAATACAATTACGCCAAAAAGGTCTAGCTTACTTTCAATTCCAGTTAAAGCACCAGAAATAGCATAAGCTACAGTACCTATAACTGCAATAATTAATAAAATGGTATTTAATAATTCCATATCTAAGGTTGAAATATCCATTTTCTTTCTCCTTTAATCACTAAAAAGGAAACATATAATTTCCATTTAAACATCCTTATATTATATTTTATATAAATATATAAGGACATTTATTTCATGCGCAAGCATATTATAAAACTAAGATGGTACAATTTCCACATAAATTTTATTCAATTTTTCGATTTTAATTTTAAATTTTTAGAATAAAATTCGAACTAATTTCCTATAGTTTTGACTAAAATTCTTTTGAAAATGCTTTTTATGCATAAAATTCAAAAAAGAGTTGATTTAATAAATAATTGTGCTACAATACAAATAAATCCTAGTGGATGAGATTATAAAAGGAAGGTATGAATATATGTTTAGAACAGAATATGTAAAGAAAGTTTATGCTGACCTACAAAAGAACAACGCAAATGAGCCAGAGTTCCTACAGGCAGCACAGGAGATCTTAGAATCTCTAGAATTAATTGTAGAAAAAAGACCTGATATTGAAAAGAATCATATCCTAGAGCGCTTCTTAGAGCCTGAAAGATTCGTTCAATTCAGAGTTGCTTGGTTAGATGATAACAATGAAGTACAGGTTAACCGTGGTTACCGTGTACAATACAATAGTGCAATTGGACCTTACAAGGGTGGTTTAAGATTCCATCCATCTGTAAATGCTTCTATTATTAAATTCCTAGGTCTTGAGCAGATTTTAAAGAATTCCCTAACTACATTACCTATGGGTGGTGGTAAGGGTGGTTCTAACTTCGACCCTAAGGGCAAGAGCGATGCAGAAATCATGAGATTCTGCCAGGCATTTATGACTGAGCTATATCGTCACATTGGTCCTGATACAGATGTACCTGCTGGTGATATCGGTGTTGGTGGTAGAGAAGTTGGTTACCTATTTGGTCAATATAAGAGAATCCGTAATGAATTCACTGGTACATTAACTGGTAAGGGCTTAGCCTTCGGTGGTTCCTTAGCTCGTACTCAGGCAACAGGCTATGGTGTATGCTACTTCACTCAAGAGGCACTAAAGACTATGAAGGGTGAATCCTTCCAGGGTAAGACTGTTGCAGTATCTGGTGCAGGTAATGTTGCAATTTACGCTATTGAAAAGGCACAAAGCCTTGGCGCAAAGGTAATTACATGTTCTGATTCTAATGGTTGGATTTATGATCCTGAAGGAATTGATGTTCAATTACTTAAGGAAGTTAAAGAGGTTAAGCGTGCTCGTTTAACTGAATATGCTAAGGCTCGTAAGAGTGCTGAATACCATGAAAAGAAAAATGGTGAGCATGGTGTATGGAACTACAAGGTAGATATTGCTCTTCCTTGTGCAACACAGAATGAATTAAATTTAGATGATGCAAAGGCATTAGTTGCAAATGGAGTTGAAATTGTTTGTGAAGGTGCAAACATGCCTACTACTCTTGAGGCAGCTCATTACCTAATCGATAATGGAATTATCTATGGACCTGGTAAGGCAGCAAACGCTGGTGGTGTTGCTACTTCTGGTCTTGAAATGTGTCAAAACTCTCAAAGACTATCTTGGACTTTCGAAGAGGTTGACGCTAAACTTAAGGGCATTATGGAAGGTATCTTCCACAACGCATATAACACTGCAGTAAAGTATGGTGTTAGAGAAAACGACCTATTAACTGGTGCAAACATTGCCGGTTTCGAAAAGGTTTGTGACGCTATGCTTGCTGAAGGTGTATTCTAATATCCCCAAAAAAATTGCTGGAACCTAAAAATTCCAGCAATTTTTTTATTCTTTAAACAACGGTGTAGATAAATACCTATCTCCATTATCCGGTAAAACAACAACGATTTTTTTACCCTTATTCTCTTTTCTTTTTGCAATCTCGATAGCTGCATAAAGTGCAGCTCCTGAGGAAATACCTATAAAAATACCATCACTTTTAACCGCTAAGGAGCCAATTTCAAAGGCTTTATCATCTGGTACTGTAATAACCTCATCATAGATTTCTTGATTTAATGTCTTTGGAATAAAGTTTGCTCCAATACCTTGAATTTTATGAGGTCCACAAACTCCCTTAGATAATAAAGGGGAGGCTTCAGGCTCTACAGCTACAACCTTTATATTTGGATTCTTCTCCTTTAAGTATTCTCCTGTACCAGACAAGGTACCACCAGTACCTACGGTTGCAACATAAAAATCGATATCGCCATCCGTATCACGCCAAATCTCAGGACCTGTCGTTTCATAGTGTGCCTTAGGATTGGATGGATTAACAAATTGACCAGCGATTAAAGAATTAGGAATTTCCTTATTTAATTCCTCTGCCTTATCAATAGCCCCCTTCATACCAAGCTTACCATCAGTTAAAACGAGCTCTGCCCCATATGCCTTAATTAAATTTCTTCTTTCCTCTGACATAGTATCTGGCAATACAATAATTAATCTATAGCCTCTTGCAGCACATATTGCAGCAAGACCAATTCCTGTATTTCCACTTGTAGGCTCAATAATAGTTGAGCCTTCCTTTAATAAGCCTTGTTCCTCATAATCTAAAATAATCTGCTTAGCAACTCTATCCTTAGAGGATCCCGCAGGATTTAAGCCCTCAAGCTTTGCAAGAATTGTAGCTTCTAAATTGAATTTCTTTTCTAAATTGGTAAGCTCAATTAATGGAGTATTCCCAACAATTTCTAAAACGGATTTATATATTCTTCCCATAATCATTTCTCCTTTAATACTATTGTATTATACCATAAAAATGAAAAAATGGCTTTAAAAGCCATTTTATTCATAACCTTTTGTAGTTGATAATTCAGGTAATACTGTTTGGAAATGATCCGTACTTAAATCTACTGTTGGATCTATAGAGCCTGGAGTATGCGCCTCATCCATAGTAGCCTTATTTGCTAGGAAATATTTATAGATCGCTGGGTTTTGATCATCCCATGTTACATCAACGCCATACCATTTACCATCAATTTGCGTATAATTCCAGCCGTGACCGCCGCCATCGCCTATTCCCACTACCATAATGGAGTTAACTCCAAGTAAATGAGATAAATACAAATATGTTTTAGCATAGCATTCACATACGCCACCTGTAGAATCATCATTATCGGCAACACCCATAATATTGTGTGCCCAATCCTCTCCTGATGGACGATTTAGTGAATCGTATTGGTAATCAATTTTACCTATGATGTAATCATGAATAAGCTTTGCCTTTTCAAGATCACTCATAGAAGGAATTAGCATATATATATCATATACCTCTTGCTCCATTTTGCGTATATTTTCCATACATTTATCTCTTGCATCCTTAGTGAAATAATCATCAGATAATGTAAGCATAGCCTTTGTTTTAAATGCATTAGAGGAAATAAACATATGAGAATCTAAGAAATAGAACTGTGGATTATTTGTAATGAAGGAATTCATTATTGCATAAGCTTCATTATTTGTAATTGCATCTTTATTATATTCATAGCTTGCAACGACAACATAATGTGATGAGCCTATAGTCATTACATAATCCTTACCAGAGGAGGCATCATAATCTGTTTCTGAATTATAGAAATCCATACAGGAATTATAGAAGGATTCATACATACTCAAATATACCGATCTATGGCTTTCATATACTGAATTTGTAGATAATTCTTGATAATCATGATTCTTTTTATAATCAACAACTAAGGTATCCACATAGGTATCATGACATCTTGAGCATTCATGCTTAACATGGGAATGTCCATAGCTTGTCTTTTCTATGGTTTCTTGGTAATCATGACCTAAGGCAGGTACAACCTCTGCGCCAGTGGTAGTTTCACCACAAACCTTACAAATCATACCAGATGCTACACCAGGAGATGTACAGGTTGGTTCTTCTGTTGTATTATAATCCCACTCGTGAGATGCTTTTACGACCTCCCGTGCCTTTAAGACCTTTCCACATCTTTTACAATGGGAGCCTTCTGTTAATCCATCAGTAGTACAGGTTTTTGATACTGCAGGATCAATTTCAATCAAGTGCCCTAGTGCTTCTGTCTTTTTTCCAGTATATTCTTCACCACAATCACATTTAAATAAGGTATAGCCTTCCTCTTCACAAGTAGGCTCTATAACCGTTTCTTTATATGAATGAACATGAAATAAATTCATTGTCGTTGTTGTAGGAACAACAAAGCCTAAAGAGCATGAGGCTAGTCCAACTATGGATGCCATCATAAGGATTGCTCCAATTATTCTTTTTTTCATACGTATCACGTCCTTTATTTAATTTTATATTAAAACTATAGTTTATACAAGAAAAAAAGGCTCTATGAGCCTAATGTAAAAACGGACTATTGAAATAGAAATAGAATTATATACCAAAATAATGGCTTAAAATAATCCATATAGCAAGAAGTATTAATATACTTCCGCCAATAATAGCTGTAATTTCAAATTTACCTTTTAACAATTTTTCTATTCTATTTCCTAAGAATAAACCAACAAGAGAAATAGAAAAGGTTATTACCATAATGATGGATACATGAAGCCAAATGGTATTTACATTCGATAAGCCTGAATGAAGTGCAACTCCAGTACCTAGTGCATCTATTGATGTTGCAACACCAAAATATAACACTTCCTTAATAGAGAACCTTTTAGGTGCCTTTTCCTCCTCAGGCTTATAGATATCCTTAATACCCTCAATAATCATTTTACCACCAATGATAAGCAATAGACCAAAGGCAACCCAGGATACAATATCTGACATAATCTTTCCTGCAGATGCACCACCATTTTCACCAACAATAGCTGCAATGCCTTGAACAAGCCAAAAGCCAATTAATGGCATTAATGCCTGCATAACTCCAAAAACTATGGCTATAAAGAATGATTTCTTTTTATTAATATCTGTATAGGTTAATCCATCTGTAATCGATACAGCAAAGGCGTCCATAGATAGAGCAACTCCAAGCAATATAACCTCAAATATGATTTCAATTTGCATAATAAAATCCCCTTAAAAATAAAAAGACTATGCTAAGCATAAGTCTCGTTCATTAAGGCTGAACCTGGTTTCCCATAATGTAGGCCAGCCACTAAGTAAATAGCGAACTACTCCCTTACGAAGTAATGGTTTGTTATTTATTTTGAAGAATAAGTAAATAAATTAAAAATCCGCCAAATAGAATTAAAAAGCCAAACAATAGTATTGCAATAATTTTATTTGCATTCCACTTCTTAGCAGTCTTTTTTCTAAATTGCTTGAATAATGCTTCCATTTCCTCTTCGTTTTCCATGGTAGCAATAATCTTTTGATATTTTTCACAAAGAGTTTCCATCTCTTCGTATTCTGCCTGATAATAGTATTCCTTAGGAATCATATCCATATGCTTTTGAATTTGATTTTGATAATACCATCTTCGATATTCTAAATCCTTCATATTCTCTTTATGAATAGCTTCCTTAGCTTCTCTTTCCTTTTCCTTTATGGAAAGATAGTTTTCCATTTGCTGTCTTGCTTGCTCAGGAATCACAGTAGCTTCTTCTTCTAAAGAAGAATCTATTTCTTTTTCCGTATCCTTATCCATTTTTATTCCTCCTTTAAAAGAAGTTTTAATGCTTTATCTAATACCTCTTTATCTAATTCGCCCATTTTATGGAAATCCGTATTTTTCATATATTCCGTTTTATCCTCCTCGCTCAAAGAAGATATTTCCCTAAAATACTTATTAAAGCATTCAAGAGCGGAATAGGAATAATGAGGATTATGATCCTTATCCTTAAAAATAAGGAAGGATGCATTTTTTAGATTTTGCTTCATAAGCATATTAGTATTATACTTAAATTTTACCATCTTGTCATTCTCTGAATGCAAAATCACAATATTTCCCTTAAATTCCTTTAAGGTTTTTAAAGCATTAGCTTTAGCATATTTGCCACATAGCTTCTTTTCTATAAGATCAAAAAAGGGTAATGAAATCCATAAAGGCTTTGGGAATAGCCCCTTCATACAGCTATTAACATTATAAAATGGTGCAATGGCAAGAATACCCTTAATATCCTTATGGTAATATGGAATATTTACAGTGGCAAAGCCACCCCAGGAATGTCCTACAACATAAATATCCTTATTCTTTAATTCTTCATTTTCCTTTACATATTTTACAATATAATCTACACATCTCAAGGAATTCGAAAGCCCTCTTATATTCTTACCACTAGACTCTAGTGTTCCTTCATAATTCATAGCTAAAACTAAATAGCCCTTGCTTGCAAAATATTCTATATCCTGAATATAAGAATCAACACCACTCCACATACCATGATTTAAAATGAAAATTTTTTTCTCATCATAATCGGGATAGAAATATAAGCCACCTCTTAAGATTTCATCTTCTAGCTTTATTTCTACACTTTTAAATCCAAGATTAAATTCTTCTTTCGTATAATATCTAATTCTTGGATCATTTTGATAGCGATGTTGAAATAGCTTATTATGAATCTTTTTTGCGATAATGTATAAAGATATAACCAAAAGGATAAAAACGAAAATAACGCCTAAAATAATATATAACCAAAGCATAATTCACCTTCAAGAAAAGGCAGCATATTATGCTGCCATATTTTTTTTGTATATTTCTAATAATCCATCTAGGGTTAAATTGTCCTTTTGGTAAATCTTATGTCTACATAAAGGAACAATTAATCTAGATAATCCACCAGTTGCAATAACTGGAATTTCAGGATTATGGATTTCTTCTATGATTCTATCGATCATTCCATCCACCTGTGCTGCAGCACCATAGACTACACCAGATTGAATGCAGGAAATCGTATTTGTACCAATAGCCTTCTTTGGAGTAACAAGCTCTACATTTGGTAATAATGCCGCACTAGAAACTAAGGATTTTAGTGAAATCGATACACCAGGTGCGATACTACAGCCTAGGAAGGTTTGATTTTTTAAATAGATGTATTTGGTTGCCGTTCCTAAATCGACAATGATGACCTCATTATAGAAGGGTAAGGCACCGGCACAATCACAGATCATGTCAGCACCTACCGTCTTTGGATCATCGACCTTAAGTGAAACTCCAGTTTTAATACCAGGACCTATTATTTTAGCATCAATACCATAGTAGGATTGAAATACCTTCTTTAGGGCACTTGTTACAATAGGAACAACACTTGAAATCATTACATCCTCAATTTCATAGGAGTTTAGCATGGTTCTTATTAAAAGATAATATTCATCACTCGTTTTATCGGTAAAGGTTTTTAATCTAAATGTATTGCTTATGGTTTTTTTGTCTGAAAACCCAAACACGATATTTGAATTTCCTATATCTACTAATAATACCATATATACCTCCACATTAAGCTTCTACAATTTCTTCAGTATCCACTGCTTCATCAAGAGAATTCTCGCTAGAATACTTCTTTAAATAATCAACGAAGCCTAAATCATAATTTCTAGTTAAAGTCTTTGTTAATGTTGCAAGAGCAGGTGCAAATAGAATATTTACGGCAAGCTCTACTAAGAATACAATCCATACTGCAGCAGCTGTAGCAACAAAGGTTGGACCATATGCACTACCTGTCATAATATAGATTAATACTCCATATAATAATAGGAAAGTTCCTGTATTTACAATAGGAGCAATAATTGCGGCTGCATAGATTGCAACATAATAATTCTTCTTAAATAATAGCTTAAATGCTAAGCCAGATAAGAATCCAGCTAAGCCAGTCTTAGCTAAGCATAATACGATAGCCAAGATGGTCATATACCAGTTTACATAGAAGCCTTCTGCTCCTTGTCCTGGTAATAAGGTTACTGCGCCCAAGAATAATCCAACAGTCAATCCACCTACAGGTCCATATAAAATGGCTCCCACAACAACTGGAATTAGGGCTAAATTGATGGCTGTACCTCCACCAATGGGTAGCTTTGGTAAAATTCCAGCAATCCAGAACTGCAAAACGAATGCAATTGAACATAGGGTTGCAAGACCAACCAAACGCTTAATCATAATACTATTTTTCATATTTTTTATTTCCTTTCTTTTTAGGCCCTTACGGGTCCCATAAGCGTTTTTATTATATTATTATAATAAATAAAAAACAAGAAAAATCATTTTTGTTCTAAAATATCCACCTGTGAAAGCGTAATCTTAATTTCTTCATTATTTATATAAACATATTCCTTATTAAACTCTATTAAAGAATTTGGTGTAAATTTCTTATCTACATGCTCAACATAGAAAACAAATACACATTTTGACATCATATCTAATTCTGGTCTATACCCATTCGCAATTAATTCTAAATGTATCGGCATAGCAACATCCAAATATAGCTTATTATTTTTAATATATAGCTTATTAATGGTATATTCACTTAAATCATAATGCTCTAAGAAAAAATCTAATGTCATAGAAATCACCTCTTTTATAAAATTATATAAAAAAAATATAAAAGAAAAAAGGGACAAAGTCCCTTGTTCTTACTTATATTTCTTACGAGCTTCCTGTCTCTTCTGCTTACGTACGTCAGATGGCTTTAGGTAGTACTGACGCTTCTTAGCTTCCTGAAGGTTACCAGATCTTGAAACATCGCGCTTAAATCTACGTAATGCATCTTCAATGCTCTCTTTTTCACGAACTACAATTTTTGGCATGTTAACTCTAGCCTCCTTCCAGGGAAAAACTCCGGTTTTCATTATATCAAATACTAATTTTATTGTAAAGTTATATTTTGCATTTTTTAAAAATTTTTATTCTTCGAACAAATATTTCATATAAATTGGAATTCTTTTCTCCCAATCTCTTTCACAATGCTCTGCCTTTTCTTCAAAATAGAATTTAAAGGAAACATTTTTCTTTAAAAGCTCATCTTCTATTTCCTTATGCATTTTTAAAGCAATTTTCGTCTTCCATTCCTCTCCCCCAAAATCCATATATATTTTGGTATCTGGATTTAATTCGGTTTGGCGAATATCTCTTATAAGGTCATCCATGCATAGCATAATGGATGACGATAAGCATGCAGCATATTTAAATATATGATTATATTTTACAATGGAGTATAGGCTCATAAGTCCACCCATACTAGACCCTGCAATCATCGTATGAGATCTATCACTTAATGTTCTATATTTTTTATCCATGGCTTCCTTAAATTCCCCAGTAAGCCAATCCATATAGGTTTTTCCTCTACCCTCCATATAGGTATTTAAAAAATACTTAGGTCCAACATTATATGGTAAATATTCATATAATCGTTCATTACCCACATGATTACATTCAACACCAATAATAATCATCTTGGTTTTGTAATCATCCATAAATTCCTGTAATCCCCAAGATTTTCCATAGGTCGCATCCTGATTAAAAAATAGATTATGACCATCGAACATATAAATTACTGGATATCT
The DNA here is from genome assembly GCA_017413585.1 of Acholeplasmatales bacterium. Taxonomy (GTDB): domain Bacteria; phylum Bacillota_I; class Bacilli_A; order Acholeplasmatales; family Anaeroplasmataceae; genus Anaeroplasma. The sequence goes on along the minus strand of JAFPSY010000092.1, from coordinate 8,681 downwards.
TTCGTTAGATTCGTAATATCCCTTTGGTAAGTATACATGTACTCTTCTTTCAAGCTTAAATGGAGTAATATAAGTATTAAATTTTTCAATCATCCTCTTCACCTCATAACAATCGTAGCTTTGGTTATATTATATCACAATTGATATAATTTTCAATAAATTTAAAAACGTTCTGGCTGAGCGGACCAGAACGTTTTAAAAAAAGGGGATGTATATTTTTGGATTTACTCCATTAGTTAGTTTTAACTAACCGTCTATATTATATATTTTTTTTGATTGATGTCAAATACTATTTTTATGAAAAAACATAGATAGCGTTTACATAATTCTAAAAACAAAAGGACCTTCACTATTGTAAAGATCCATCTGTTGCTGTATACAATGCAAATACATCAAATAATCTAGCCTTAACCTTATTCTTTAGCTCAAGGCCCTCTGCAATTTCCTTATCCACCTTATTTAGGCTTCTATAGGAAGCCTTATTGATTTTATATTCCAAAACAATAATGTATTTTTCCTTAAAATTAAATCTTGAATGCATAATATATTTATCTACCACTACTGCATCTATTTCTACTTTAGAATTTTTACATTTTATATATCGAATGGCATTCGGTAATCCTAATAGGAAAAAAAAGACAGTAAAGACAAAAAATAATGCAGAAATTAGAAAATATACATAATGAAAATTATTAATACAAAATACTATAAAGAAGGAGGCGAAGCCTAAAAAGAAAATGATTCCTAAAATAAGATATAATTCCTCTTTATAAACATTAGATCTTTTCATCGTAGAAAACGTCCTTCTTATCAGGATTTTCACTAAAATATTTCACTGCATAGCTACAGGTAATTCTTACCTTATAGCCTTTTTCTTTTATAACCTCGTAGCATGCATCCATAAGCTTTTTCGCAATACCCATGCCTCTTAAGCTTCCATCGACAAAGGTTCTATTAATATTTACAATACCATCCTCTTCAAAGGGGAAGGTGACATATGCCACCATATTCCCTTCATTATCATTGATATAAACCGCATGGTCTTCCTTTATAATATCACTAAAATTTCCCATATGTCCTCCTAAAATTTAACATAGACGAATGAATCCTTAGAAGAAACCTTAATTTCTTCTTCCTTATCCTGATCACTATTCAAGAAGAATATATCATCATTCTTACAAATACCTATTAAAATGTTATTACCATTAAAGCATTTATAGAAGGAATGTAATAGCTCTTGCTTCGATTTAAAGATTAATTCCTTATCCATTTCAATTAAATCCTTTGCTAAAGTAACCTGGATATCAAAATCATTCGCATCTCCTGCATGATCTGTAGTTAAAAGCTTATGATAGAATTTCTTAGAATCTAAATTCATCGCAAGCTGTGTAATTAATAAGCTCATCATCTTATTAGAAATGATTGTATTATGAATATCAAAATCTCTTACACTCGATAGATTTCTTGAATCTAATAATTCCGTAATAAGAGTTAAATTCTCTCTTTTTGGGAATGCCTTAGATATCTCAATTAAGGTAACAAATACATTGGCATCATAGGATTCCTCACTTACATTATCATCGGATAATATCAAAACCTTCTTTTCACCATCGGTATCCTTAATATCTTTAATTAATAAATCATTCTCATTCTTATGATAATGCTTAATTTGATAATTAAATTCATCTGATTCGGCACTTCTATTTAAATTATCTAAAATGAATTCACATTTTTTGTTGTCTCCAATGACAAAAATATTACAATTCTTATGTGGTCGAATAACAACAGGCCTCAAAGGAACAATAGAAGAAATTGCTCCTTCTCTTCTTTTTAAACATTCCTTTTCATCATCTGCAAGAACAAATAATTTATTAAGCTTCGCAACAGGAATGGAATTATCATGTGTATTCATATACTCCTCTACAGTTTCCTTAGAATCTATAGAATAAAACTCAGCACCCTGGAAGGAGAATAATTCCAAATACACCTCAGCCATTTCAGGGGATACAATGGATTGGGCAATAATTTGTCCAATTTTTCTATTAAAGGAAACAGGAATTACACTTTTACCCTTTAAGCTACTTACCGTAAAGGAAATATTTTCAATTTGCTGTCTTGTTTCATCCGAATCTGTTTCAACAACAATTTGTGTATTCGATGGAATATCAAAGGAACCGATTCTTAAAACAATTTTTAAATTTAATAAATCCTGATTTAAGATATTATCATCATCTCCATCACTCATATCCTCTCTTGCCATTACTACAATTTGAGAGGCCTTTTCAATAGAAATATCATCTAGATTACCTCTTAGTAAAGGATCTCCTTCTTTAATGATTAGATTCGCTTTATATTTTTGAGTAACATCATTGGCTAGGAATAAGGATTTAATTTCAGATTCAATATATTCCTTTGTTTGATTCGATAATATGACTATATTATTTTTAACTCCCTTTAGCATAAGATTAAAAATAATATCAGGAACCTTAGAATTCCAATTTAGGATAACAAAATGATTGGAAAGAATAATTTTACCCTTTGCCTTAGATTTCTTATCAATATAGCTTCTTAGGCTCGTTGTAACCATAGCAACAATTGCACCACTGAATAAAACCATTTCAATGACAATGACAACTGCAGCTAAAACCATAATCGATAATTTATCTGTATCGTAGGATAGAATGGAGTTTGGTGCAATCATCCACTTTACTGCAGTAACAAAAGCTGCCGCAAAATTACCACCAAAGAGTGCACCATCATAATTATTATTATCGATAGCGAATGCGATGATTGCTGCAATAGCTAAAATTATAAAATTTATGATTAATAAGGTTAAAAGTGTCACTAATAATGGCTTTTGATACGTTTTTAGTGTACTTTTCGCCTTCAATTTTAAAAATATAGATTTTAAGAATTTCATAAATACCTCCAATTTCATTTAAACCATAGATTGGATTATTCTTCTACTATTTCTTTTTTTCTCTCACGAGATAAAACAAATTTTTGAAGTGGGAACAATACACAAGCCTGAATGAAGCCCGCTGTTAGGGATGCGATGGTTGGAGCTAGAGCCTCTACCATACTTCCCATCATCCAAGAAACCATTACACCTTGGAACCAAGTCATAATTAATACAAGGAAAACAATGACCCCTATGTAAACATAAAAATGCCATAATGGTGCATCCGAACGGAAGGTTTTCTTCTTATTTAAGAAATATGCAATCGTATTCGATATAGCATTGGATAAGAAAAATGGTAAGACATAGCCCCAATTATCATTTCCTTCTCCTACAACACTAGGATCAAAAATACTTTCTAAAAAGCCCGGCAATGGTGCCTTCCAATTCTTCATCCATAACAACAACAAATTTACTAATAAAAGCTGAATTCCTGTAGTGAATGTACAAATGATGGTAAATTTTGCAATCTGCCATAAGGTCTTAACTGTTTTCCCCTTATCTTCAGCTTTTTGATCTATTTTTTCTAGCCAGGATGGCTTTTTTTCTTTTTCTTCCATAGAATCACCTAAACTATATGTTAATTATTATGATTATATCATAAGGGGGCTAGAAAAAAAAGAAAAATGCATAAGCCATAGCCTATGCATCATCTTTTATTACTTTAACATACCCTTCTCTAAAGCAAGAGTAACTGTTGTGCGGTCGCATACCTCACTTGGTCCAAAGTACTGAATAGCACCTGGATAAGTATATGCAGTTTCAACAGCCCACTGTGCTCTATGAGCTTCGAAATACTTGAATGGAGCACCATCAAGCTCAACTAAAGCCTTCTTAATAACTGGCTTGTCTTCACCATGACGTCTTTCCATATTCATCATCTTTGTAATAGGCATACCACCTGCAACCCATTCCTCAGCTGGCTTAGATAGATTAGATACCTTAGATAGGTAGCCATTGAAGCCATACTGAATTAGCATGAATGCATTGTAACCTAAGGAATAGCAATAATCTGCATCAAAGTTAGATGGGAATGCACATCTTCCTTCATAACCGAAGAAATGATGTAGTGCATTGAACTTACCCTTGTAAGTTCCAGCCTTCTTTCTTTCAGCAAGCTTAGCCTTAACTAAAGCACTGAATAGCTTTTCAGACTCAATTAGGGAAACCTGAACGTTACCATGAGGGTCACGCTCTAAGAATAATTGCTGCTGAATAGTTTCAGGTAAAATTTCAAATACAGCAAAGGAAGCAGCAGTTAAGCCCTTCTTAATGAATTCATACTTTTCCTTCCAAGTAGCTAAAGCGTTGAATGCATCAGCCTTAGCACCAGCAAGTAATTCATTGATTTCAGCAATTAATACTGAGAATTCAGGAACAAATTCAACAACACCTTCTGGAATAATTGCAACACCGAAGTTCATACCCTTTTGGCTACGAGCCTCAACAGAATCAGCAATATAATCTGCAATTTGAGATAAGCTCATCTTCTTTGCAGCAACCTCCTCAGAGATTAAGCAGATATTAGGCTGAGTCTCAAGAGCACACTCAAGTGCAACGTGAGAAGCACTACGGCCCATTACCTTAACGAAATGCCAATACTTCTTTGCAGAGTTTGCATCTCTTTCGATATTACCGATAACCTCAGAATAAGTCTTAGTAGCTGTATCGAATCCGAAGGAGCATTCAATATCCTCATTCTTTAAGTCACCATCGATAGTCTTAGGACAACCAATAACCTGTACGCCAGTATTATTAGCAGCAAAATATTCAGCTAATACTGCAGCATTTGTATTGGAGTCATCTCCACCAATGATTACAATTGCAGTAATACCATGCTTCTTTGCAACTTCAGCAGCAACCTTAAATTGCTCCTTAGTTTCAAGCTTAGTTCTACCAGAACCAATAATATCAAATCCACCAGTATTTCTGTATTCATTGATATATTCATCTGTGAATTCAATATAATCATCATCTAAAAGTCCAGAAGGACCATTCTTAAATCCTAAAAGAACATTATTCTTATCTGTAGCCTTAAGTGCATCATATAAACCACAAATTACATTGTGTCCACCAGGTGCCTGTCCACCAGATAGAATTACACCTACAACCTGCTTTTTAGCTAAAGATGTATTCTTGCCCTTTTCGAATGTAATTTCCTTTTCGCCATAAGTATTAGGGAATAATGCCTTAATCTTCTCCTGATCTGCAACAGATTCAGTAGGTAAGCCTTCCTTAACACAAATATCAGCAATACCATTTCTTAACATTCCAGGTAGCTTTGGAGTGTATTGATATCTTGCCTTTTGAAGTGGTGATAAATTCTTCATCTTATTTCTCCTTTAATAAATGTATTTTTTAACCAAATGTATTATATCACTTAATTTCAAAGATAAAAAGTATTAAATACTTTGTATCACTAAAATTAAATATTAAAAGTGTTTTCATGCTTTTAAAGGGCTCTATTTCATAATCTAATACTTATTTTATCTCTCTATTAAATGGAATCGAATAATTATCTTTCCAAGGCTTAATTTCTTCAAAATCCTTAGCTGCCTTTAAAACCATTTTTTCTTCAAATCTCTTACCAATAATTTGCATACCTACAGGTAAATTATGAGATGCCAATCCTGCAGGAATAGAAATCGCTGGATAGCTTACAAAATTAGCCAAATACGTTTGGCACCAGCCAATTAAGGAATCCACTTTTTTACCATTGATTTCTTCTGGTCCCTTTGTAAAGCCCTTTGGATTATTTTTTACAGGAAGACAGCAACTAACTGGTGAAAGAATTAAATCATATTTTTTAAATACATCCTCAAAATTATCTAAAATATCCGTTCTAGCTAAATTGAATTCATATAAATCCTCAATACCTAAATGATCACAAACATTCTTATAATAAATGAATTCCTCTGGGAAATCCTCTAAATGATCCTTAAAATAATCTATTCCCTTTTCCTTTTGATGATTAATATCTAAGGCACAATCGATGGTAATTCCCTTAGACCAAAGGGAGGAAAGCTCATTTGCTGTATGCTTAAAATTAAAATGAACCTCTTCAACACTATAGCCCTTTTCTATAAAGCGTTTGGCTGCATCATAGACGATTTCCTTTACTTCTTCATCTACCTCAAATAAATCAAAATCATAGGTAAAGGCAATTCTTAAGGCATGATTTTCTTTTATATAGCTATCTATATCTTCATTTTGTCTTAATACCATATTATTATATGGATCCTTAGGCTCTACCTTTGCCATAAGCTTATATAAGGCAATTGCATCACTTACTGTTTTGACTAATCCACCACCAACACAATAAGGATGAGATGCAGAATATGCATCGGGTCTACTATATAATGGAATAGAACCAAAGCCTGCCTTAAAGCCTACCAAATTACAGCAGGAAGCTGGTACTCGAATGGATCCTCCTGCATCTCCACCCTCTGAAATAGGCAGTAAGCCATCCGCAACTGCAGCTGCACTACCACCAGAGGAGCCTCCAGCATTATATAATGTGTTAAATGGAGTTGAGGTTGCGCCATACATCTTGTTATCCGTCGTTCCACTAAAGCCATAGGAAGGTGCATTCGTTTTGCCAACGGCTATACCACCCTCTTGTTCCATCACTTCACAAAATAAGCTGTCGTATTCGTCCGTGCTTACTAAGCATTTCACTCCACCATAGGAATGTGTCCAGCCCTTTTTGCTTGGTAAGAAATCCTTTAAGCCAAAGGGAACACCTGCAAAAATACCTAAGTTTTCTCCACGATCTAATCTTTCCTCTAGCTTTTTTGCTTCTATATAGGCTAAATCAAATCTTGTATAGGTAAATGCGTTAATGGATTGATTTCTTTCCTTTATTCTCTTTTCAAAATATCTTAGCACCTCTGTTGGTGTAATTTTTCTTGAATTCACTAATTCACCAATTTCAAGTGCAGATAAATATTCTAATTTTATTTCACTCATAGATTTACCTCTCTATCAAATTCAAATCTTGATGGATCCTTACGTAATTCCATTTCCTTACAATAATCAAAATAATCCTTTCCTACTCCTTCGGATTGCCATTTTTTACATATTCTATAGCCAATAGGGCTAAAGAATATTTCGAAGAATAATTCGATTAATGCACCTACAAGTGCAATACCAATTAATGTTGGGAAGGTATAAAATTTTGCAAAAACCGCGAATGCTAAAGCACCAAAAATGAAATTATCAACAAACTGACCAAAGATGGTACTTACATAGCTTCTACAATAAAAAGCAAGCTTACCATCTGGATTCTTCTTAAAGATTTTACCAAATAGTCCATTAATAATCGCATTTATAATACCAGATATAATATACGCAATTGTAGATGATATTAATATTTGCCATGGCTGTGGAGCAGCATTAGCCTCAAAGCCAAATAAAGTATCAAAAATATTACTTGCACCTTCAAATGGATATTTTGCTGGAAATAATGCAATAAGCGCTAAAAAGATAACCGCTATAGCATTCACTAAAGCACCTAAAACCGTTAGCTTAATTGCAGCCTTTGTACCATATGTCTTTGTGACAATATCCATTACTAAGAAAACTGCCCATGATAGGAATACTCCTCCTGTAATGGATACAAATGGAATGTCATTAATATATATTCCACTCCAAACAATCTTGTTTGCAGCCAAATTCATAGTGATTGTTGCCATAATAAAGAGCATTGTAACAACACCAGGAATGCTTCTAAGTAGCATCTTCCAATCATGAAAATCAAAGAACCATTCAAGGGTATCTATAAACCATATTTTAAACTTTTTAAAGGGATTCATACTATCACTCCTCACAAAAAATAAAAAGAGTGCAACTAAAAAACACTCTTTTGTTCCCTAGTTTTATTTAAAGATAGGATGGATTACGAACTATCTTATTCAATTACCGCTATAGTATATATCTTTATGCTTTAGAATGCAAGAAAAAAATTAAACTTCTATTACATTATCCTATATCGTTATGATTACAGGTTCATTTGTATCTTTATCATTTGTTCCTAGGTATAAAAACCGATGATTACAAACTGAAACACATCTTTTTTTTTAAAGCTCGGTTCTTCCTTACACTTCTATTTTTAAAAATCCATATTAGGAATACATTTTTATATCTCACAGAACAAATTTTACAATTAGATTTAACTATATTTTTGTTTCATTAAGATATTACTTATAAACAATTGTCGCATCTGTAAGACAAGAATTATGATTTCCGATGGAAATTGAATTCCAATCTTCTTCGGTTCCATAAAAATATACATATATTAAATTGCTGCAATTATAAAAGGCATATTCTTCAATTGTCTGAATCGAATTATGTAATGTAATCGAAGTTATATTACTGCAATTATAAAAGGCATATGCTCCTATTGTTGTTAATTTTTCACCAAAAGTAATATTAACTAATCCCTTGCATAGATAAAACGCATGTGAACCTATTGTCTTTAAATTTGTAAGTACTGACATATCAAGTTCCATATTTTTGCAGTTATTAAAGGCATAATATATATTCATTTGAAAAGACTACGTGGCAATTATTAGAAGATAATGATAAAATATTTAATGAAGATGGTTATCCTGTTTGTATTCCTACAAAGCAGTCAATTCCAAATAAAATTATATCTTGGACTGAAGCGCGTAGTATTTATAAGAAAACAATTCAAGTTGACAAAAATTTTAAAATTGATGCT
>JAFPSY010000091.1:0-3983 GCA_017413585.1 Acholeplasmatales bacterium | reverse complement strand
CATAAATCTCTTTCTTCTGTATCCGTTAATGTAATATCGGATTCCTTTAAATCTAAGTTACAAATACCATTTAGTAATAGAGTTAAATAATTCTTCTTTCTTTTAATTAACTCCTTGAAATAATAATCGGTTAGACCGATGACCTCTAATCTTTCTGTCATTTTTTAATCCTCTTTCTATTTATTTTTTGATTAGCTTTTTCGCCTTTCATTAAATAAATAGGCGAAATCTTAAAAAAATTTTCACGATTATAAAAAAAACTGTAAAAAAGTTAATCTTTACAGTTCTTCAATAAATTCCATACATTTACTCTTTAATATCTCTGAGGATTTTATAAACTTTTCCTGTTCATCCTTAGTAAGCCTTAATTCAACAATTTCCTTAGCACCAAAGCGATTAATAATTGTAGGAACACTTATATAGCAATCCTTAACACCATATTCCCCATCTAAATACACAGAAACTGGGTAAACCTTACTTTCGTCAAATAAAATTGCCTTTAAAATACCTGTAACACTTGCGGCAATACCATAGGAGGTGTTCCCCTTTCTACTAAAGACCTCCCAACCTGCCTTCTTAACCTCTTCTTCAAAAGCTAAATAAGGATTCTTACCAATTCTTGCTTCATTATCCTTAACTACGTTAAATATATCCTTTCCACCAATCGTTGCAGTAGACCAGGCTACCATTTCACTATCCCCATGCTCACCAATAACATAAGCATCTACACTCGACGGAGATACATCTACGGTTTTAGCAATATAATAATGCAATCTTGCAGAATCTAGGGTTGTACCACTACCAATAACCTTCTCCTTTGGAAGCCCTGATAGCTTCCATGCATAATAGGTCATAATATCTACAGGGTTAGAAACAATAAGCATAATGCCCGAAAATCCACTTGACATTAAGGAATCTACAATAGATTTCATAATTCCCTTATTCTTATTTAATAATTCCATTCGGTTATTTAATTTAGAATCCATTGGTACGGATGCTGTAATAATTACAACATCTGAATCCTTTGCATCATTATAATCTCCACTTCTCACTATCGTTTTATGATTCATGAATTCCATCGCATGCATCATATCTAAAGCCTCTCCATAGGCCTTTGTTTCATTAATATCGATAATGACAATCTCTTCACAAATGCTTTGATTTAATATAGAGTAGGCAATGGATGTACCAACCATTCCTGCCCCAACAATAATTACTTTACCGCGCTTCATATACTATCCTCACAACAGTAATTATTATATCACAATCTACCATTTATGAAATATAATTCAAAAAGAAAACTCCATTTATTCTATATTTCGCATAAAATTCAAAAAAAGAGTATAGTTTTACCTATACCCCTTCAAAAACATAAATAATATATTTTTTTGTAATATCTACACCACTCATGGTAGAATAAATGACATTTTTATTTCCTCTTTCCTTTATTTTAGAAATAATAGAGGAAACATCATTTAAGGTTATTTCATATTTGGTATCCGATATTACAATATACAAGGATGAGTCATTAGCTATAGAATCTAAATCTATTTCTTGATCATATTTATGGAATACTATTTTTTTATTATTTTTGAATAGATTTTTTATATCTACATAATCCATACAAATAAGACCTGGCATAACCATAGGATATATAAAATGAACAAGTACCTTAGATACATAATCATCATCTAAGGATAATCCTTCATATTCCATAGAATATTTCTTTGGAATTTCTATATATTTCGAATATATAGATTCTATATTCGATAATATAAATTCTTCATTCTTAAGCTTTAAAAGTACTCTTTTACCTAAAGCATTATCTTCTGTATTATCCATTAAAAAATACATATCATAGCCTAAGGCTACATGATCTATATCCTTATCCTCTTGAACATTATAAAAATGATAACAAATACCATAATGAGTAGGATAATTCCCGCCAATGATATAATTTATTCCTATAAAGGCTATATTAAGTTCTTCCATAAAATCACCATCCATACTTAATATATCCTATATTTCGGACATTGCAACAAACAATAATATTTTTTTTCTAAAGAAAAGCGTATAGATATCTATACGCGATTGGAATCACCATTTCCTTATGCCCAAGGGTCTTGGCTTTTTGGCTTTCTAATATCAGCCATAATTGCTTGTTCCCACAAAAGCCATTTACCATCAGAGGTTTCTCTTAATGTGATAATTCTTAAGCTATCCGCTCCACCACTCTTTACCAACAATCTCTTATAGCCTTTCGCATCATCCGAATATTGATTCGCTTGAATTGTGATTGTATATGGCTTTGATGGAGTGTAATCATTTTCTGGTGTAGCCCCATCAAAAAAGGAAAATGGCACATACTGCTTCTGGTCCATGAATCGATCATTTAAAAAGGATAATTCCATAGGAGATAAAGGACGTGGTCCTCTTAAGAAATTCAACATATCCTTACCAATTTCTCTATCTACTGCATAAACACATAATGCAACAACCGTCAAGGCTGCCGTTTTAAATGGATTATCTAAGGAGGCTTCCTTTAATCCTTTAAATTCATTCAAGGATTCAGGCAATTGCTCAAATTTAAAGGTTTCCTTTAAAGAATCATTACCCTTTCCCTTATTATTTAGCTTATCAAAAATACTCATATTCCTCCATCCTTTCTATTTACAATATTTTTTAAATAAGTTTATAAATTCCATACATATTTCAAAGCCCAAATGATTATCCTCGTTATCCTTAAAATATAAGCATTCATTGCTCTTATATAATACTCTCATATAAGATCCAAAAAATTCAGGCAGGCCACATCTATTCTTTACCATGCCATTAAGAGTTATTAAATGATTCTTATCAATTATTTTTTGTATTTCCTTATAGAATCTAATGCTTGCTTCAAATTCTTTTTGATCCCCATTGATTTCATATATTCCTTTAATATTGTCTTTGTAAAGCTTACTTTTTAATACATAATGTCCCATATCTAAAGAATCATAATCAAACATAAATTCAATTTCGCATTCTATAATATTTTTAGATTCAATACATCCATTCTTGGGCTTTATATCTATACTTAAGCCACCATCGATTTCTATATCCTCCATAGCCCTACATCCTCACCAATACTAATTGCCCCATATCTAAGGAATTATCCTCATTAAGGATAAGCTTAATATAATTCGGTTTGTCATCCTCTAAGCCATTTTGGTAATAATACCCATCCTCTCGTTTTATTATTGGATAGCTTTCCAATAATATATATCGATTTAGATATATCGTATACCCTTCCTCTTTTGCTTCCTCTAATGCCTCCTTTGAATCAACTAAAACATAGGCATTATCCTCCTTTATATCGACAATAAACGAAAGATATGCCTTTAAATCCTCGTCATCACTTTCTTCAATCTCTTTCCTAGTTATATATTTCACCCTATTCGAATCATCAAAGGAAACAACCTTATCAATGATCCATCTACCACTAAATTCCATTGCTTTCCTCCTTCTCTATTAAAATTAACATTTCGTTTATAAACCCCAAAGGGAATATGTTTTCTTGATTACTTGAAGCATATAAAGCCTCACCCGTCTTATATGTTATAGATAAATAAGAGCCTAATCCTGCTAAAATTCCAGATACATAATGCGTATACCCATTCATTTCCTTCAAATTATACTTTTCAACTAAAAGAGATAAAAGCTGATATAGCTCCTTTGTCATTTCTATTCTTATATCCAAGCATTTAAGATATCGATTCATTGTATTTAAGATAGAAAGATATGTTTTACCATCCTTCACATCCATGCGGAATCTATAATATCCATCATACATTCCCACTCTATTTGGATTTTTATAATCTCTTAATAAAAATCCACATTCAAAAAGTAAAATATCCTTAGATAGAATCTCGGGTCTTGCTTCCTTATACCTTGTAACAATTCCGCCTTCTTTTTTTCTTTTATTCAGCATATCGTTCACCTTG
>JAFPSY010000090.1:0-1896 GCA_017413585.1 Acholeplasmatales bacterium | reverse complement strand
ATGAAGATTTCACCACGAACCTCTGTTGTAAGTGGTGTTTTTAATTTTAGTGGTACAGATTTAATTGTTTTTACATTATGGGTAATATCCTCACCTACTGTACCATTACCTCTAGTTGCACCCTGAACGAATATTCCATTTTCATATTTTAATGAAACGGATAATCCATCAATTTTAAGCTCAACGCAATAGGTTGCGTCGCTAGCAACACTTTTGACTCTTTTATCAAAATCTCTTAGCTCATCAAAGGAAAATGCATCCGCTAAGGACATCATTTTAACAGAATGTGTAACCTTCTTAAATTTAGATAATACCTCTCCACCAATTCTTTGTGTTGGTGAATCTATAGTTTTTAAGCTTGGGTTTTCTTCCTCTAAATGAATTAATTCATCCATTAGCCTATCATATTCATAATCCTCCATAATAGGATTATCGTTTACATAATAAGCGATAGATGCTTCATTTAGCTTTTCCTTTAGTTCATTTATTCTTTCTTTAACATCCATACAAGCTTCCCCCTTGATAACGTAATTTATTATAGCATAGGAACTCTCTTTTTTCTATGAAAAAAGCCATTCATTTGAATGACTTTTATTCTAGGGTTGTTGGTTGCTCATATCTATATACAAAATATATCGTTTGTCCCTTAATTTCTCTAATTGTTTGCGTAGCTGCTGATTGATTTAATGGATGCTTATAAGGGATTGTTGGTGCCTCATAGGTTAGATAATATCCATTTTTTCCATAATAAACATTAATCATTCGATAAAACTCTGTAGCATCATCGGAATAGGTAATACTAAAATAGAAGGGAACCTCCCCATTTAAATGAGATATAACCCTATCTGTAGAATAAGCATCTACATAATATTCTACATTTAATTCTACACGAATTTTCTCTAATTCCTCAAGAGTCTTGTAATATTTATTCTCCTCTGCTACAGTCTTATCTAAGGTTAACCATATTCCTAAGTAGCTATCTATTTCCTTTTTACAGGAGGTTAGAAATAAAAGTGGAAATATCATGAATATAGATAACACAATGCATAAATATTTTTTCATGCTACAGCTTCCTTCTTATCTTCTTCTACAGAAGATATTTTTTTCTTGTTTCTTTTCTTTCTTGGCATCTTCTTATATGGTTCTTTTCTTTTCGATGCAACATAAGATTCTGCCGCAAGATTATAATTTATGAACGTTAGAATAATAATTGGCAAGGATAAAGCTAAGCTTATTACCTTTATTGGAAGTAAGAAGAATAATGCAATAATAATTACTGCAAAAATCAATAAAATAAAATAAGAGGCTAATAGGCTTAATATCGTTTTAGGATTTACTATATCCTTAAATTTCATATCGGCATCCTTATGACATATATAAGCCTCTGTAATAGATATAAATCCATAGAGGAGTGCTGTAATAATAGAGGTTATAAAGACGGATGCTGCCCAAAGGGCTAAAAGACTTACTATACCGGCTAAAATAATGGTTGTAAATACTAAATCAATTAAAACATTTAATATTGTTTTCCAAATGCTTCTAGGGCAATTCTTTTTTCTTAGGAAAGCTGCAGTAAATAGATAAGAGACTAAAAGCCCAACCACAATCGCAATCGGGAATACACTCATGCCACCAACAATCGCATTGGCGGTATCCTTAATGTTACCACTCATTGCTTGTGCGTAAACGGACCCTTCGGCCTCCGCAATAAATTCTTCAATTACTTGACTTAGCCATCCCTCAAATAGAATCATTTTAATTGCCTGCCATGGCGTTGACCAAGGTAAGCTTTTTGCTGCATCAAAGATATGATTGATCATATCCTCTATCGTATAGGATAGATTACCAAGCTCATTTGCTAAGGAGGAATTCATTTCCTCCATTGCACCCTTAGAT
>JAFPSY010000089.1:0-10429 GCA_017413585.1 Acholeplasmatales bacterium | reverse complement strand
ATTGGATAATAATGTTACATCATAATCGATTCCATCTAACAGTGATGGAAGTGTATTTAATATCATTTCATAATCACGATTCATAATCTTTACCTCGTACATATTATATAGGATGTTCTCTTTTTATTAAAGAATAAAATTCTTTTCGTTTCCTTTAAGTTATGGTATAATCCATCCGTAAATAGTCTAAGGAGGCATATAATGATTTACAATCAGATTTTAGTAAGATTTGGAGATCTTACATTAAAGGGAAAAAACCAAAAGGTTTTCTTAAAAGCATTATATAAGTTAATGGATGAAAAAATGAAGGGATTAAATGTTTATGTTGAGCATACGCATGATCGTATTTTCATTCATTTGAATGATGAGGATGTAAATAAGGTAATCGAAAGATTAAATTATGTATCTGGTATTTCATCCTATTCATTAGTTGTTAAATGTAGTGATAATTTAAATGAAATTAAAGAAACTTCCTTAAAGCTTATGCAGGAAGTAGTAAAGAAGAAGACAACATTTAAGGTAAACACAAAGCGTGCGGATAAATCCTATCCTCTTCATTCCTTAGAGGTTACTAAGCATGTATCTGGCTATGTACTTGCTCATGATAGTGATTTGGTTGTTGATGTGCATAATCCAGAGGTTGAATTAAATTTGGAAATTCGTGGTGGTGCATGCTACCTATTTAATACGAATATCCGTGCTATGGGAGGATTTCCTGTTGGCGTTGCAGGAAAGGGATTATTGATGCTTTCTGGTGGAATTGATTCCCCTGTAGCTGGATATTTAGCTATGAAGCAGGGTATTGAAATTGAATGTATTCATTTTGAATCAACCCCACTTACAAGTATTGAATCTGCACAGAAGGTAGTCGATTTAGTGAAGAAAATGGCAAGATATGCACCTGGCAATAAAATATGTGTGCATTTTATTCCATTTAAGGAAATTCATATGGCATTATTAGATAATGTACCTGAGTCCTATAATATTACCATTATGAGAAGAATGATGTACCGTATTGCAACAAAGCTTGCAATAAAGAAGAATTGTCTTGCGATTATTAATGGAGAATCTGTAGGTCAGGTTGCAAGCCAAACCCTAGGCTCAATGAACACGATTAATTCTGTTACAAATTATCCAATTATTCGACCACTTTGTACATATGATAAGATTGATATTATGAATATCTCAAGAAAGATAGATTGCTATGATTTATCGATTAAGCCATTTGAGGATTGCTGTACAGTATATGTACCAAAGGCTCCAGCTACTGCTCCAAAAAAGGAAAAGGCTGAGCTATTTGAAAAATCCTTCGATTATGAGACTATGATTGATGAAGCTGTTTCGAATGTAAATAGTATTGTAATTGAAAGTGATTCTGATTTAGATCTATCTATGTTAGGCTTAGAGGTTAGAGAAGTAATTAAAGAATTAAAAGAAAAGAAGTAGAAATTATCCCTTAATTAAGGGATTTTTTCAATCTTAAAGCTTTATAAATTCTAGACTTAGAACCTGATCTTTGGTATAATACTAGCTATAAAGTATACGATTTTATGAAATCAGGTGAAAATGTGAAGGTATTACTTGTTAAAAATGATTTTGATGATCCTGAAATTTTATTAGAAATGTTTAAATCTCTTTTTAAGAATATGAAATCGAAAGAAGAGAATGGCTATATAGCTATATATTTTACATATGATAATAATTTAGATATCATTCATGTATTAAATGCCTTAGAAACTGAATTAGTAGGAAGTATACATGCATATATTTCAGAGGATAGAAATGAAGATAGACTCGATAAGGAGGTTTCTATAGCTATTAAGCTTTTAAATGAATTACCTTTAGGTGTATATAGCTTTAAGGAAGCCTTATTAAAGGTTAAGAATATTGAGAATAAGAAGGAAATATTGAATTACATTTTAGCAGGCTCTGGTATAAATGAGACATTTATATTAGAATTTGCAGAAAATGATTTAAATGTAAGCCAAGCATCTAAGGCTATGTTTATACATAGAAATACGATGATCTATAAGCTAAATAAATTAAAAGCGAATTCTCAATTTGATTTAACAAATTTTAAAGATGCTTATATTCTTTATTCTTTACTTGAAAATAAATAAAGAAAAGACATAGTAACATGGTTATGTGCCTTTTTGTGCACATTGCACATAGGAAAACGCTTTATTATACGATATAATTATAATGATATTTTAGGAGGAATTTTATATATGGCGACATTAGATTTAATTAACATTAACAAAATTTATCCAAATGGTGTCCAGGCAGTATTTGATTTTAATTTACACATCGAAGATGAGGAATTTGTTGTATTTGTTGGACCTTCTGGATGTGGTAAGTCAACTACATTACGTATGATTGCTGGACTTGAAGATATTACATCTGGTGATTTAATCATCGATGGTGAAAGAATGAATGACGTTAATCCTAGAGATAGAGATATCGCTATGGTATTCCAGTCTTATGCGTTATATCCTCATATGACTGTATATAATAATATGGCATTTGGTTTACAATTACGTCATATGCCAAGAAAAGAAATTGATCAGCTAGTTGGTAAGGCAGCAGAAACATTAGGTTTAGTACCATTCTTAAACCGTTACCCAAGACAGCTTTCTGGTGGTCAGTGTCAAAGAGTTGCTTTAGGTAGAGCAATCGTTAGAAATGCTAAGGTATTCTTAATGGACGAGCCTTTATCTAACCTTGATGCAAAGCTTCGTGTTACCATGCGTGGCGAATTAATTAAGCTTCATAAGAGATTAGGCTGTACTACAATTTATGTAACACATGACCAAACTGAGGCTATGACAATGGGTACAAAGATTGTCGTTATGAAGGATGGTAGAATCCAACAGGTTGGTACTCCAAGAGAGGTATATGAAAAGCCTGCAAATGTATTCGTAGCTGGATTTATTGGTCAACCTCCTATGAACTTCATTCATGGTATGCTTCATGATAATGGAACATTTACTACAACAAAGAATAAATTTACATTCCGTATTCCTGAATCTAAGCTTGAGATTCCAAGAGAATTAGGATATGAAAATCGTGAGGTTATCTTAGGTATTCGTCCAGAGGATGTATACGATAATCAAAATAAGGAAATGATGGCTAAGTGGGATCAATTCTCAAGATTAGATATCACAGCTGAAATCTCTGAATTACTTGGTGGTGAAACTAACGTTTACACTACAGTAGATGGAGATCAGGTCGTTGCTGCAGTTCCTTGTAGAGATGATATTGCTCCAGGTCAGCCATTTAAGCTATGGTTAGATTTTGATCATATTCATCTATTCGATCCAGATACTGAAGAAGTTATCAATGAGAACTCTAAGCATGCATTTGTTGATGATGACGATTTAGATATCTAAAAGCTTATAAAACATTTAAAAAGCTATGGAACCGTTTTACATTGCGGTTCCATATTTTTTTCACGAAAAAATTAGTTAACCCCGTTGACTATTGCTAGAATATGTATATAATATATACGTATTAGTTAACTAGGTTAACTTTATTTTAGAGGTGATTTGAAATATGACAAAGGAAGAAAAAGCATTAGATTATTTAAATCAATTCCGTGAATGTAAATTTTCAAGCCTTCAAAAGCCATTTACTGGAGCTGAATCTGGTATGGGATTTATCTTAGTATATATGTATCATCATGTAAAAGAGGTATCCCAAAAGGAACTTGCTGAAAAAATGAATGTTTCAAAAGCAAGAATTACAAGCTTGATTCAAAAAATGGAGGAAAGAGGACTTGTAAACAGGAAGACATCTATGGAGGATGAAAGAGTTAATATTATTAGCCTAACGGATAAGGGTAATGAGCTTGGAGAAAAAATGGTTCAATATTCTTTAAAGATTGTAATGCGATTAATTGATGAAATCGGCACAGATGAAATTGATCGTTTTATTACAACACTATTAAAAATCAAGGATGTATTAGTGGATGTTACTCCTTGCTGTAATGAGGAGGTTTAAACATGTTAAGATTAGAAAATATTAAAAAGAATTATTATGTTGCAGATATTACAGTTGAAGCATTAAAGGGAGTTAATTTATGCTTCCGTAAGAATGAATTTGTATCTATATTAGGTCCATCAGGCTGTGGTAAGACAACCCTATTAAATATTATTGGAGGACTTGATCAATATACCTCTGGTGATTTAGTAATCGGTGGAAGAAGTACAAAGGAATTTGAAGGACATGATTGGGATATTTATAGAAACCATAGAATTGGTTTCATTTTCCAAAGCTATAATTTAATTCCTCACCAAACGGTATTAGGTAATGTTGAGCTTGCCTTAACTATAGCTGGTATTTCCAAGCAAGAAAGAATCGCAAGAGCGAAAAGAGCATTAGACCGTGTAGGACTTCAAGGCCAATATTATAAGCATCCAAATCAAATGTCTGGTGGACAGTGTCAAAGAGTTGCTATCGCAAGAGCTTTAGTCAATGAGCCTGAAATTTTGCTTGCGGATGAGCCAACTGGAGCACTTGATACAGAAACATCTATCCAAATTATGGATTTAATTAAAGAAATTGCTCAAGAAAGATTAGTAATCATGGTTACACATAACCCTGATTTAGCCTATAAGTATTCTACAAGAATTGTAAAATTTTTGGATGGCGAGGTTATAGAGGATTCGAATCCTTTTGCTGTAGAGGATGAGAAAAAGGAGCTTCTAGAATTACAAAAGGCTGAAGAGGAATTAGGCTATGAGGCTGAGGTGAAGAAGAAAAAGGAAAGAGCTAAGATGAGCCTTTGGACAGCATTTAAGCTTTCTGCAAGAAATCTTCGCTCTAAGTTCAAAAGAACCTTCATGGTAGCCTTAGCTGGATGTATTGGTATTGTTGGTGTTTCAACGGTACTTGCTGTTTCTAATGGTGTCCAAGGCTATATTGCTGAGCTTCAAAATGATATGCTTGCAGGTTATCCTGTTGCTATATCATCCTCAACCCTAGATTATACAAATCTACTTGGTGGTGGATTAATGTCGAATACAGAAGAGGTTAACCCAGAGCATGACCGCTCAAAGCTATTCATCTCCTCTTTGGTTCGTACATTATATAATATGAATGGTGTAACCTCTACAAATGAGATTACTAAGGAATATATGGATTTTTTGGAGGCAATGCCTAAGAATTATGCAGAATTAATTCAGTATGATTATGGCTATCAAATTGCGCCAAATATTTATACGGATTTCAAAACTGCAGATGGTAAGACACATAAAATGAGTGTTGCCGCTATTCAAGCAACCTATGCTTCTGTATTAAATAATGTTGAGGAATTCAAAGATTATTCTGCAATGATTTCCTCAGTAACAGTTATGACAGAGGCTCCATCTAATGCAAAATACATTGGAGATATGTATGACGTTTTATATCTAGAGGATGGTATGACATTAGAGGATGTATTTGAGGATAAAACCTCCTTAATTGCGGTTGCAAGTAAGAATTCAAATACATTAAATGACTTAGAGCTTGCTGAATATGGATATTTCTCTCAGGAGCAATTCTTAAATTATTGCTATAGAGTTGGAAATAGTGAATTATATGTAGATAATCCTATTTTAGATATTCCAAATACCTTAAGCTATGAAGAGCTTGCAAAAAAGAAATTTACCTGGTATCCAAATGATACTGTATATACAAGTGGTACAGCGGATGATGATTTAGGGGATAAATTCTATGCAAGTGCTTATGCGGATGGTACCTTAAATAATGAGGCTGGAAACGAATATGCGAATTATAGAAGAGCCGCATTTAGTGATGCAGGTAGTGTGGATTTAAATGTTAAATGTGTATTAAGATTAAAGGATGACCATTCCTATGGCGCTATGTCCTCTGGTGGCCTATATTATACAGAGGCATTAACAAAGTACATGAGAGAGCAAAACCTAGGCTCTAGTGTTGTTGCATCTGCTAAGGATCAAGAGGGCACTTTATATAATGTAGAAATCGGTTATAATTTTAGATTTGATGGTAATGCATCTACATCTTTAGAAAAGTATTATTTAACAGCATCTGGTTCCTCCATTATGTCTTATATTTCCCAATTCTTAGGTGCTCAATCTGGCTCTAAGCAGGTATCTACTTATAGTCAGGCAGCTTTAGGTGGCGCTGAATTCCCTACAACGATTGAATTCTATACATCTACATTCGAACAAAAGGATTTATTGACAGGCTATTTAGATGTATGGAATGAGGATAATGCAATAAACTTGTATAAGCAGAATAATGATGGATATTATGAATCTGCAGTAAAGGATGAAAAGGGTAATGATATCATTTCTTATTATTACTATGATAAATCCACAAAGGCATTTTATTCTGTAGATTTATCTACCGATAAGTATGCACTAGATTTTAATGGAAATCAGTATAAGCTTGTATTAAATAAAGAAACAGATGATGCAGCATTCTATAAGAAGCTTGCAGATAAGATTGGTGATTCCTTCTTTATTGATGGACAGGTTGAGGTTGCAAATAATTATTCCATCAATGCATATTCCTTAGGATCCTATATTTTATTTGGTGATGAGTTTGAAACATCCAATATTTATTATGACAATCTTGAGGTTGTAAAGGATAAGGATAATAATACAAGATTTGGTGGCTATTTATATACCTATAAGAATTCTGAGGGTGATAATAAATATGTCATGAAGGTACAAAATGAATCCTATTATAAGCTTGCATTAGATAAGGATGGAAATGTAATGGCCACAAGAAATGGCTATGAAAGATATTATTATGTAGAAGAGGAAGATGCCTTCTATCATGATGAATATGTACTTGTTACAGATGCATTAGGTAATCCTATCCTAGATGCAAATAATAATAAGCAATATACAGTGAAAACAACAAAGGTTGAGGATGCAGATTTAAAGAATTTGTATGCAGAGGCGGATCCATATTCCTATGCAAATGTTGTAAAGAATCCAACCTATACTATTGCAGGTAATGAATATACATTAAATACCTTAGGCTTATATATTGATATGGCAGGCTTAGGTAATCTAGATTTATCTAAGGTTAAGGTAGATTATGATACTAAGATTATTACATTAGATGATTATTCTGGTATTGATTTCTATTATAAGGATACTAAGGATACTGGTGTTAAATATTATTATGTAGACTATACAGAAGAAGAAAAGAATGGTACTGTAGTTTCCTATTTACATGGTAATGATGTATCTAAATACATTGATACAACAAATTTAGGAGATAGTGATGTATCTGGTTATATTTCAGATTTATATATTTTAAATGAGGATGGCTCCTTATCTGCAGTATCTGCTGATTTTAGTCAGGATCCATTAACTATAGCCCAAATGATTGAATTAAAGGTTATTGGTAATAAGCTTGATGATTTATCTATATTAACTATAGATGATTCCTTAAAGATTAAATATACGGATATGATTGGTATTATCATTACCTTAGTTAATACATTAATTCAAATTATTACCTATGCGTTAATCGCATTTACCGCATTATCCTTAGTTGTATCTACCGTAATGATTGGTATTATTACTTATGTATCTGTTGTAGAAAGAATCAAGGAGATTGGTGTCATTCGTGCTCTTGGTGGTAGAAAGAAGGATGTATCTCATCTATTCAATGCAGAAACACTTATCATTGGCTTCAGTGCAGGTGTTTTAGGTATTGTGATTACATATTTGTTAAGTCTTTTAATCAATGTAATCCTAGGCTCTATTGTTGGTGTTTATACAATTGCATCCCTACCATGGTATCAAGCAATATTAATGGTAGCTATCAGTATTGTATTAACTATGATTGCAGGCTTAATCCCAGCATCAAGTGCTGCAAAGAAGGACCCTGTGGTTGCGTTAAGAACCGAATAACAAAGATAAGAATCAGTAAATTTTACTGGTTCTTTTTTTCTCATTTTAAAGTGTTTTCAGAAACGAAATATTTTCGTAAATTCATTGAAAAAAGAAGAAAGTGTGATAGAATATGAATTGAGGTGAACAAAGAATATGAAAACAATTTTACTTGCCGGAGGTGCTGGCTATATCGGCTCACATACAGCCGTTGAATTATTAAATTCAGGATATGATGTCGTTGTTGTTGATAACTATCGTAATAGCTGTCCTGAATCCATTAGAAGAGTAGAGAAGATTACAGGGAAAAAGGTAAAGCTATATGAAGCAGATGTTGCAGATAAAGTAGCTTTAGAGAAAATATTTAGTGAAAATAAGATTGATGCTGTCATCCATTTTGCAGGCTTAAAGGCTGTTGGTGAATCTGTAAAGATGCCAGTTGCATATTATAGAAATAATATTGATACAACATTAACATTACTTGAAACTATGAAGAAGTTTAATGTAGAAAATATCATTTTCTCATCTAGTGCAACTGTATATGGTGAGGATAATAAGGTTCCTTACACAGAGGAAATGAAAAGAGGAACATGTACAAATCCATATGGCTGGACAAAGGTTATGATGGAGCAAATCCTAGAGGATACCGCAAAGGCAAATCCAAATATGGGTGTTGTTCTTTTAAGATACTTTAACCCAATTGGTGCTCATGAATCTGGACTTATTGGTGAAGACCCTCAGGGTATCCCTAACAACCTAATGCCATATGTAGCTCAGGTTGCAGTAGGTAGAAGAGACCATTTAACTATCTTTGGAAAGAATTATCCTACTCCAGATGGTACTTGTAGAAGAGACTACATTCATGTTGTAGATTTAGCTAAGGGCCATGTAAAGGCTATTGACTATGTATTTGGTATGAAGGGTGTTGAGGTATTCAATTTAGGTACTGGTACACCATATTCTGTAACAGAAATTGTTACAACATTTGAGAAGGTTAATAATCTAAAGCTTAAATATGAATATGGCGAAGCAAGAGCTGGTGATTTACCTGAATCTTATGCCAATGCAGATAAAGCATATAAGGTTTTAGGCTGGAAGGCTGAAAAGACTTTAGAAGATATGTGCCGTGATTTATGGAGATGGCAATCTATGAATCCTAATGGATTTAAGAAGTAATGATAAATAAGCTCACACTTTGTGGGCTTTTTATTTTTTACTTTCTATAGTATAATGTTTAAGAATTGAGGCGAGAGGTGTTTTTATGGCAGGCTTTCACGGAGGACATAGTTCCAATAATCGCAGTAATACTAATGGTGGCTTTCACGGAGGGCATACCTCAAAAAGCAGTAGTAATGGTAGTAGTGGTAGTAGTAGTCATTCTTCTAGAGATTATTCATCTAGCAGCAGCTATACAAGTCCATTATCTTCTATATCATCATCAACGAATAATGAATCTGATTATGTTGAAGTGGATCCAGATTCAAGACCTTCGTTTTTCTGCTTTATGTCCATATTTCATACGGCCATTTTATTTATTTTGTTATTCTTAAGTTATATCCATGTATTAAATATACTTACATGGCCAATTGCATTATACCAATTAATTGCATATGTCCTATTTACATTCTTAATAATTCCAACGGCACATTTATTTAGAGGACAGTCTAGAACTAAATTTGATTTTGAAAAGGATAAAGAAACCATAGATCGAATTAAGAGAAACCTAAAGGATAATAAAAATGGAACAAGATTCTTGATTATTTTAGGCTCCATTGGTATTGTTTTTGGTTTTATATTATTAATGATGGCAAACAAGTCCGAGCCTAAGGATTCCTTGTATTTGGGCCTTCTTATCTTTTTTGGAGGGATTTATTTATTTTTGGGTATTATATTAAGATTAAATTTCTTAGAGACTATTGCTTTTGTCAAAGATCAAAACAATGATGGTCGTATCGATGAGGAAGATTTAATTATATTTTATGATGAGCTAGAAAAGAATAAAGAAGCTGAAGAGAAAATAGTAGCTCAAAAAAGAAAGGCAGAAGTATTTCACTGTCCATATTGTGGTAAAAGAATAGCTAAAAAGGCTATTGAATGTAGATACTGTGGTGCACGGATCAAAGAAGAGGAATAGATTTCCTTTCTTTTTTCTTTCTTTCTTATATATTTAATAAGGTTATATAAAACGCTAGAAAGGGTTGATGATTATGATGAGACTTGATAAGATGCTTGCACATTCTGGTTATGGTACTAGAAAGGAAGTAAAAGAATTTATCCGTAAGGGTCTAGTAATGGTAAATGGAGAGGTCATTTATGATGATGATTATAAGGTGGATGAGGTAAATGACGAGATTACAATTTTAGACCAAGAGGTAAATTATGAAAAAATGATTTATCTTATGCTCAATAAGCCAGATGGATATATTTCTGCAACCTATGATAATCATGATCCCATTGTATTAGATTTAATTGATGGATACGAGAATAGAGGATTATTCCCTGTGGGTAGATTAGATAAGGATACGCATGGATTGCTTTTAATTACAAATGATGGT
>JAFPSY010000088.1:0-7946 GCA_017413585.1 Acholeplasmatales bacterium | reverse complement strand
CAAATGAAGGTTGCCCAGGCAACACCTGCAATACCCATTTGAAATACCATAACAAATAAGATATCCATAAATACATTGGCTATAGAAGATATAGCTAGGAATATGAATGGCGTTTTGGAATCTCCAAAGGCACTAAAGATTCCTGTGCATAAATTATATATAAATACG
Organism: Acholeplasmatales bacterium; assembly: GCA_017413585.1. Taxonomy (GTDB): domain Bacteria; phylum Bacillota_I; class Bacilli_A; order Acholeplasmatales; family Anaeroplasmataceae; genus Anaeroplasma. Next base: position 7,778 of record JAFPSY010000088.1, on the reverse strand, counting down.
AATAATAAGCCGTAGGTATAAATATCTAGATAAAGCTTTGAATCAGCCATTAGGCTCTCTGGAGTTTTAATTAATCTTAATATCGTCTCTCCTAGGGTTAATCCTAAAACCATCAGGATTAGGCAGGTAATGGTCGTTGTAATTAAGGCAGTGTAAATAGAGGTTTTTGCCTTGTTGATTGCTTTTTGCCCAAAAAACCTTGAAACAATGACGGAGCACCCCATATTACAGCCAAACGCGAACGCTAAATAAACTAAGGTAATCTCATAGGAATTACCAATCGCGGCTAGGGCAGATTCTCCATTCTCGATTAGGTTTCCTGCAACCAAGGAATCTGCAATGCTATATAATTGTTGAAAAATTACGGAAGCGAAAAGTGGAAGGCAAAACGAAAAGATTACCTTACTTGGCTTACCACATGTTAAATCCTTTGTCATAGTATCACCATAATGAGTATAGCACATCTATAGGCTATAAGCTTGTAACAAAACGTTTTCTAGTTATTTAAATATATCATTAAAATAATTTTCCTTCTCTAGAATTCAATAATGAATTCTATTATAATATATAGTACAAAAAATAAAACTTTTTTTCTTTTAGACACGAATAATGTCAAAATAGGGTGTAGTATTCTCTTGCAAAAGGAATATATTTCGATATATAAATAGTGATTTCGAATAAGGAGGTTATTCTATGCAATATACAAAAAAATTTATTGAAGATAGTACTGTTGAATTAGATACATTAGTTGACCTACCACTCGATTGGGATCTTTTGCAGGTGGATAAGGAGGAAGAAATAGAAGAGGTTCATGCAGAATCTGCAGGAGATGGTCTTTTATATTCTTTAAAGAATTTAGGTAAGGTAGATATTGAATATATATCTAAAATTACAGGCATTTCCTTAGAGGATTGTATTAAAAGATTAAGGGGTTCTATATTTCAAGACCCTACCTTATTTAATGGTGTATATTATAAGGGCTTCTTAACGAGTGAGGAATACCTATCTGGTAATCTTTTAACAAAATTAAGAAGTGCTCAACAAGCCAATAAAATTTATAATGGTGCATTTCAGGATAATATTGATGCCATTTTAAAAATATTACCTAAGGGTGTAGATATCGATCAAATCTATTATAAGCTATCCTCCCCTTGGATTCCTGAGGATATTATTAGAAGCTTTATTTGTTCTATTTTAGGTAAAATAGATTCCACAAAGGAAATGATTTTACATGATACCATTACAGGTATTTGGGAGATTCCTGCTTATTTAGCAAGCTATCGCTATAATTTAAGCTATGGAACCTCTAGAGTTACGGTAACTCAAATTCTAGAGCGACTATTAAATAGTAAAAAGCTAACTGTATATGATATTAGCAGAAATTATGATAATAATGGTAAATTAAAAACGGTAAGCATCCTAAATAAGGAAGAAACCATTCTTTTACAGGAAAAGGCTCGTGCTATGGAAGAAAAATTCCATCAGTGGATTGATGAGCGATATGAATACAAGGATAAGCTAGTAGAAGCCTATAATAAATTATTTGGCTACAATGTATCTAGAATCTTTAATGGTAATTTTATTGATTTTAAGGGTATTAACCCTAAGGTTACCCTATTTGATTACCAAAAGAATGCCGTCGCAAGAATTCTTTTAACCAAAAATACCTATCTTGCACATAATGTAGGTGCAGGTAAAACCTACGAAATGATTGCGGGTGGAGAGGAATTACTTAGAACCTATAAATCTAAAAAGAATTTATATGTTGTTCCTAATACCATTACGGGTGAATGGGCAGAGGCCTATTCCTATTTATATCCAAATGCGAAATTCTTGAATTTAAAATCTACAGATTTTTCAACACAAAATAGAAGAAAAACCTTAGAGCTTATAAGAGATTCTGAATATAAATCTATTATTATTCCTCATTCCTCCTTTGATTCTATACCATTATCCTTTAATGAAAAGAAATTGAATTTGGAAAAGCAAATTCAAGATATTATTAACCTTCAAGCACAGGACCCGAAATATCAAACCACTACCCTAGCCAACCATTTAAGAAGCCTAAAGGAAAAGCTTAGCGATTTAATTAAGGAAGGAGAAGGGGCTGATGAGGATATCACCTTCGATAAATTAGGTATTACAAGATTATTTGTCGATGAGGCACATAATTATAAGAATATCCCATTAGTATCTCATATGGGTGAAATTGCAGGCTTAAATACCCAAGGGTCTAAGAAATGTATTCATATGCTTGAGGTTATCGATTATTTAAATAAAAATGATGGTGGCATCATTTTAGCATCCGGTACTCCAATAACGAATTCCGTTACGGATTGCTATGCGATACAACGCTATTTACAAAATTCAGAATTAAAGCTATTAGATATTGATACCTTTGATAATTGGAGTAGCCAATTCGCAGAGGCTCACGAGGAGCTTGAAATAGATTTAGATACCCAAGGCTATAGAGTAAATACAAGATTCTCAAGATTCCATAATCTACCTGAATTAACACAAATATTAGCTGAGGTTTGTGATTTCTATTACACAAAGAATAGTGATGAGCTACCTAAATTTGATGCTTATACCGATACAATTATTAAAAAAACACAAAGCTTTAGAGATTATTTAGCTAATATTTCTATAAGAGTGGATGATATAAGAAATCATAGAATATCTAGGAAGGATGATAATCTACTTAAGGTTACAACCGATGGTAGAAAGGCAGCTCTAGATATGAGATTAATTGATGAGGCTACCTATAAGAATGAAACTAAGGGTAAAATATATGCCTGCTGTCAAAATATATTAAAGGATTATTTGACAACAAATTCATTTAAGGGTACTCAATTAGTTTTCTCTGATATTGGTACGCCTAAGGATGGATTTAATGTATATGATGAGGTAAAAAGATTACTTGTTCAATTCGGTATTAAGGATAGCGAAATTGAATATATACATAATGCTACAACTGAGGCAAAAAGAACTAAACTATTCAAAAAGGTAAGAGATGGAGAGGTAAGAGTATTAATCGGTTCAACCGAAAAGCTTGGTACAGGTGTAAATGTACAGGATAGGCTATATTCTATTCATCATCTATCGATTCCTTGGAGACCATCGGATATGCAGCAAAGAGAAGGAAGAATTATAAGACAGAAGAATCAGAATAAGGAGGTCTTTATTCATAGATATATCTTGGAAGGCTCCTTTGATGCATATTCTTGGCAGCTACTTGAGACTAAGCAAAGATTTATTAATGATTTATTATCCAATGCATTAACGGATAGATCTAAGGATGATATTGCAGATACAGTATTAAGCTATGGTGAGGTTAAGGCCTTAGCTATAGGATCTCCAAGACTTAAGGATTTTGCGGATAAAACAAATCAATTAAATAAGCTTAAGCTATTACAAAAGAGAACTGAGGCTCGCTTTACTCTATTTGAAAGAGAATTAATGGAGCTTCCTGCAAAAATTGAAGAACAAGAAAAGCTTGTAGAAAACTTACAGGAGGATGTAGTACTATTTGATGAGAATAAGCAGGAATATACTACAGAAAAAAGAACGGAAATTCGTAAATTGTTATGGAATGGTCTAATGGACCATTTAAATAAGGAAGAAGAGGAATATATTATGGATTACCAAGGCTTTAAGGTATATTATCCTGATAATATGCTTGCCAATTATCTATTCCTAAGATTAAAGGGTAAGGGTACCTATATGGTATCTATGGGTAATTCTGAAATGGGTATATTACCAAGAATCGATAATTATTTAAATTCTATGAAGGAAAGATTAGATACCATAGATAGCAATTTATTAGATTTAAAGAACAGAAAAATAGCACTTGAAGAAGAACTTTTAAAGAAACCAGATTATTCCTCTGCAATAGAATCCTTAGCAAGAGAAATAAAGGCTATAGAAAAGGAGTTAAACATCAATGGATAAAACAACAATTGGAAATGTTCCTGTATTAAACCCAGGGGATGTAAGAAAAATATTATATAAAATGTATGCAAGCGCAATAGAAAAGAATGTACCCCTAAAGGTATTACCTTCCGTAATGCTTTGGGGTCAGCCTGGTATTGGTAAATCCCAATCGATTCATGATTTAGCTCATGATTTAGAATTAGGATTAAAGAAAAGATGTAATGTAATTGATGTAAGATTAATTCTATTTAATCCTATTGATTTAAGAGGTATTCCAACCGCGAATCAAGATAAAACCCTAGCGGTTTGGCTAAAGCCTAAAATCTTTCAAATGGATGAAAGTAGTGATACGATTAACATTTTATTCCTAGATGAGATTAGTGCAGCCCCACAATCTGTCCAAGCTGCAGCATACCAAATTACCCTAGACCGTATGGTTGGTGAGCATAAACTCCCTGAAAACTGTATTGTCATTGCGGCAGGAAATAGAGTAACCGATAAATCGGTTGCTTATCAAATGCCAAAGGCACTTGCCAATCGTTTGTTACATTTAGAGGTATCCTCAGATCCAGATTCATGGCATAACTGGGCAATATCTAAAGGAATTCATGAATATATCTTAGGTTTCCTACGCTTTAAGCCAGATTGCTTAAATACCTTTAATCCACAGGATAATGGTATTGTTTTTGCAACACCAAGATCTTGGGAGATGGCATCGAATATCTTAAATACAGTATCCAATGATTTTAAGGATGTCTTTGATTTACTTGCAGGTATTTTAGGCAAAGGCCTTGCAACAGAGCTTAGAACCTATACAAAGGTATATTCTAAATTACCGAATATTGAAAAAATATTCAAAGGTGAAGAAACTAAGGTACCCAAGGAACCAGACGTATTATACGCACTAGAATCCTCTATGGTTGCCTATGCATATCATCATAGAGATGATTTAGATTTAATTAGAAATAGTATATTATATGCAAATATGCTACCACCGGATTATTCGATTGTATTACTTAAGGATTATTTATATTTAGAAAAGGATTATAAGCAAAAGCTATTACAAATCCCTGAATTTATGAAATGGTTAAGAGAGAAGGGAAGATTCTTAGATGCAGTCTAATTTGAAAGAATATCAAAGAAGATTATTACTTGCTAGAATAAGAATTCTTACCAATTATGGATTCTATGGTATTATGCTAGAAAACATGGCCTTTGGCTTAGATCCAGACTGTGATACAGCCTATACGGATGGAAGTAAAATATGCTTTAGCCCAAAATTCATGGAATCCTTATCCGATAGTGAGCTCGATTTCATTTTAATGCATGAGGTTATGCATGTTGCATTAAAGCATTGCCTAAGAGGCTTAAAATATGACCAAAATCTATTTAATATTGCCTGTGATATTGTAGTAAATTCCAATATCCTAAAGTCTAAGGGAATGAATTTAGATGCCATAAAGGTAAATGGAGTTGCCTCTATGCACCAAATTGAAGGTAAGGAAGGATACTTATTTACGGCTGAGGAGGTTTATGAAAAGCTTTTGAAGCATTGTACGAAAGTGCCTCAATCCACTCTAGATGATCACTCCAAGTGGGGTATGGGAAATGGAGAGGCACAAGAGGATGAAATCAATGCCAAAATTATTGCCATAAAGGATATGGAGGATAGAGCACACCAAAATGGTAAGCCCGGGGTTGGCTCTATTCCTGTTGGTGTAGAAAGATTAGTCAAGGAACTAAAGGAATCTAGAGTAAACTGGAGAGAGCTTTTAAATGAATTCATTGAATTTGAAATCAATGATTACACCTTCACTCCACCAGATAGAAGATATGAATCAGAATTCTTTATGCCTAGCTTCAGTGAAATGGATGAAAGTGTAGAGGATGTATTATTCATGGTAGATACCTCAGGCTCTATGACGATAGAGGATATTACATTAGTCTATAGCGAAATCAATGGTGCGATTCAAGCCTTTGATGGAAGATTAAAGGGCTTTATAGGCTTTTTTGATGCAAAGGTTTATACACCCATTCCCTTTGATAGCTCCATAGATTTAACTAAGCTAATACCAAAGGGTGGTGGAGGTACTTCCTTCCATTGTGTATTTAATTATGTAATGCAAATGGAAAATAAACCAAAATATTTAATTATATTAACGGATGGCTATGCCCCATTCCCTAAGGAAGAGGAGAAGGGGAATATACCCCTTCTTTGGCTTTTGACAAACGATGAGGTAAAGCCACCCTATGGTAAAGTAGCAATTATGAAAAAGTAGGAGTTTTATATGATAAGTGGAAGATATATATGGCATCTATCAGCAAGTGAAATTATGAAGCAAAATCTAAATATTTCAGGTCTAAAGGATCCAAGCAAAGAATCTATTTCTCATAGATCCATATTTTCTGATTCTATGGAATCTAGAAGGCTATTATATGAAATTAACCAAGATAAGGATAAAGAGAATACAAATCTAGACTCCATAACGGAGCTTGTCCAGGTATCATTCTCTAATAGTTCTAAGAAAAATTATAGAGACATCCTTTATGAAAAAGGCTTTTATATTCGTAAAATACATTATGTCAGATATAAAAGAACCGCCTCCTCTGCAAGAGTAGGTAACTGCTATTTCATTCAAGAAAAATATAAAAATAAGATGGAAGAATGGGCTTTAGCAGGATTAAGTTATGATAATCAAAAGGTTAAAGAAAACCCAGTTTCCTTTGAATCCTATCAGGCCTTAACGCTATCGAATATTTGTGCATCCGTTAAGATTCCAAAGAAGGCTATTTTAATTATTCCTGATGCAAAATCCTTATTTAAGGATGATTGCTACGCCGTTAGTGGAAATGGTGCTTTAAAGGTAGAAAGAAAGGAAGTAGAAATAGAAAATACCATTTGGGATGGAGAAGGATTATTAGATGAATCCTGCTTTAATCAATTTAGTGAGAAGCATTCTATGATGCTTCTTAGAAATAAATTCTTTAAATGCTGTGCCTTTAACACAAAGCTTCAAAAGTGGTTAAAAAAATATGCAACCTTAGGTGGATTAAAAAAGAAAAAGGGCTTCTTTACATTAGCCCAAAGGCTTGAAGACATTAAGCTTGTTTGTACCTATTCCTCACTAAAATATCTAAAATTTGCAGAAGAGGATAATCTAGAAGCACAATTTAATAAATGGATTTTTGATCCAACCTTCGAAGAGGAATTTGGTATTTGTAAATTTGATAAGAAATCAAAGTATTTTGATGGAGATATGGTAAAAAGCTCCTATACTCTATTAAATACTCTAGCACTTACGAAGGAAGATATTGAATCATTATTTGCACCTACAATAAAGTATAGAGAATACTTTAAAAATGATGTTCATGTATTCTCTTATGATTTAAACCAAAATCATAAGAAGAATCATTTCGATGATGCAAAGATTCAAAATTATAAATATCAAATTGTTAAGGATTTATTAAACCGCAAGCAAGATCTTTACTATACTCCATTAATTAAGGATTTTAGAAGATACCAAACGGATAATTTATTAAAGGAATACAAAAAGGGAAGAATTCTAATTGAAGGTAGATATGCAACCGTATTATCTAACCCCTATGAATTTTTAATTGCGCTTGCAGATACAGATAAATTAAAGGATAATATAACTCCATTTAATTATAATAACCCTAAATCCCTATTATTAAATAAGGAAATCTATTCTAAAGGCTTTAGTGATGATGAGGCATTAACTATAATAAGATATCCTCATATTACTATGGGTAATTTATGGGTCACAATGAATAAGAAGCTTAATAAAATAGATGACTATTTCAATTTGTCCAAGGAAATTGTAGTT
>JAFPSY010000087.1:0-2105 GCA_017413585.1 Acholeplasmatales bacterium | reverse complement strand
TATCATCTGCATAGATAACTCCCTTTTTAGGCTTAAAGTTAATTAAGCCTTCTGCTTCCTTAGAGCTTAATCCCAAAATGGATTCAATTTCCTTTGAAGAATAATTTGAAATACCTTTCGCAAGAATGATTCCATCCATAGATAGAATATCTAATATAGCACCAGATAGGAATTCTCCCTTTACCTTTAAAATACCCTTAGGTAAAATCGATATTTTTCTTTCAGATAGAGCCTTTTCAACACCCTTATCTACTATAATTGCACCTTGGCTATTTGCTTTAAAAATCATCCAATGCTCTCTTGAGGATATTTCATGGCATTTTGCCTTAAATAGGGTACCAATTTCTTCTCCCTTTACAATATCATAAAGCCTATCTAACTCACAAGAATTACAAATAATCATATTTACCCCAGCCATAGTAGCAATTAATGCGGCATCAATTTTAGTTTCCATACCACCTGTACCAACACTTGAGGTTGCACCAGATACCATAGATAAAATTGTAGAATCGATTCTTTCGACCTCACTCACCATTTCTGCATCAGGATATATTTTTGGATTCTTTGTATATAAGCCATTAATATCAGAAAATAATATCAATAAATCACAATCGATCATAGGAGATATTAAACCTGCAAGTGTATCATTATCTCCAACCTTAATTTCTTCTACCGCAAGTGCATCATTTTCATTAATGATAGGAATGATATTATTCTTAAACATTGCATCTAATGTGTTCGATAAATATAGCATTCTTTTTCTAAATTGAAAATCATCATGATTGACTAGGATTTGTCCAAGCTTTAAATTATAAATTTCTGCAACCTTATTATAGGCTTCCATAAGCTTTGCTTGACCTACTGCCGCACAAGCCTGCTTAAGTGCCATATCCCGAGGCTTTTTTGAAAGCCCAAGCTCATGCATACCAACCGCAATAGCGCCACTTGTAACAAGTGCTACATCCATTCCATTTTCCTTTAGTTTTTGGAATTGCTGCATAATCTTAACGAATACTGGCTCATTTACAGAATAATCGGCACGAACTAGTGAGGATGAACCTATTTTTATCATAATTCTCTTTATATTTGATAAATTCCTCATAATCTCTTCTCCAAAAAAAATTTTTAATATTTTACCATAAAAAAAAGGCTTTTTGAAGCCTTCTTTATGATTTATCTTTTTTTATTCCCTTTAATAAGTCCTTCATACGGAATCTCTTATTATAAAAATTACCAAAAATGTATTGATAACCATTTTCCCTTGCGATATCAATATCTTCCTTTTCGTTCATATTCGATAATATAACCTCTACATTATGCTTCTTACATAAATCTAGAATTTCAGGTACAGTTTCTAAATTCACCCCATGGTAATCATAGATTAAATAATCACATAAGCCTCTATATACATCAAAGATATCCTTACTTGCTAGAGTATAATTTGTATTCTTCAATTGAGCAAGTGGGGTATTATAAATAGAATCTACGACAAACACAATATATTTTGGATTAATCTTATAGAATTTTTCATGTGTTTGAATTGCCTCTAAATACCTCTCCTCTAGGGTCTCCTTTGAAACAGGAATAAATAATCTAGGGTATGCCTTAGTTTCATTATTGAATAATCTAAGCTCAGAATATGCCATTCTAAGCATATATTTTTCAATTTGAGGAACTAAATTCTTTCTTCTTATTACCCTATACATCTCCTCATTTGAGATTTCTAGTGTATCCATACTAATCTCTAAATAGAAGCCTAATATCTTATTTCCACTCAAATTTACAATTTGCTTATACATCATGGATAGGCTACCCTGATCTAATGCCTCACTTATGGCAGTAACCATATGATTTTCATAGAACCTAGCCTTAGCCATCTTAGAATCATAGTGAGCAATATGGTTTCCCTTTTCCTCCATATTTGCAGCATCCATTAGGGCATCGGATGCATTCGAGATCATTTCGGATACATCGCTTAAATTCATATTCTTTCCTAAACGGAATACACCACAATTAAAATAGATATTTACTCTATAATTTAATTGCTTCATTTCCATATTACATTTATTTAAGCCTTCCATTAATATGGAATCCACCACTCTTTT
>JAFPSY010000086.1:0-3764 GCA_017413585.1 Acholeplasmatales bacterium | reverse complement strand
AAGGTTTCTATCGTAAAGGCCTTCAAGGCCAATGGTCATATTGCTGCAATGACAGGTGATGGTGTTAACGATGCTCCATCATTAAAGGCTGCTGATATTGGTATTGCTATGGGTATTACAGGTACAGATGTAGCTAAGGGTGCTGCAGATATGGTATTAACCGATGATAATTTTGCATCTATTGAAAAGGCTGTAGAAGAGGGTAGATGTATCTATTCGAATATCCGTAAGACGGTATTATTCCTATTATCCTCTAATATTGCAGAAGTAATCCTTATGCTTGTATTAATCATGATTGGTATGCCTGCACCACTAATTGCAATTCACCTACTTTGGGTAAATCTAGTTACAGACTCACTTCCTGCCGTTGCATTAGGTATGCAGCCTAAGGAGAAGGGCTTAATGAATGAAAAGCCAAGAGACCCACACGAGGGCATATTTGCGAATGGTGGTATGTTAATTACGCTTCTATATGGTGCTATCCTATCCATCTCTGTAATCTTAGCTTACTTTGTTCCTGCATGGATGCATATGGACGAGGTAAATGCTTTAGGTGGAATTAAGCAATTCTACGAAGGAAATCCAGGCATCCTAGGCCAGGCAAGAACTATGGCCTTCGTTACCCTAGCCTTCTCTGAGCTTATGCATATGATCGGTATGAGTGATGTTAAGCACTCCTTCGTTCATATTTTCAAGGATAAGAACTGGATGATGGCTTTAGCCTTCGCTTTAGGTATTGTATTACAGATTATTGTTGTAATGGTACCTGGTATTAGCTCTATATTCAAGACAAGCTGGCTATCTGGTATGGAATGGTTAATTACGATTGGATTATGCTTAATCCCAATTGTAATCCATGAATTCTTAGTTTTAGTTTGGCATAAGAATACAAGAAATAAGTAAAAGTTAGGCGTCCTAGAATGGACGCCTTTTCATTTTTTTAGCAAAAATCCCTATATTTTTAAAATAAAACAAAAGAAATCTATTACTTTTCTTTATATTTTTGAATAATATTGTTATAATTGTTCTATAAGTGTGGTGATAAATTGAATACCTTTTATTTAGAAAATGAATCTATGATTAGAAAATCATCCTTTATTTCATGTATTATCTTTTTCATAGCACATGTGTGTTACTTGATTTTCTTTTTGATTATTCAGCTAGATTTATTAATATATGTGAATATCTTTAGTGCTTGTCTTTATGCTTTATGCTTGTTACTTTTAAAATATAGACAATATACTGTTTATGCGATTACTGCATCTATTGAAATTGCAATATTTATGGCCTTGGGAAGTATTGTTTTAGGACCTGCCGCAGGATTTCATTTCTGTCTTATTGGATTAACCGTTTTAGTTTTCTTTGCTGGATATTTCTCTAAGGCTGCAAGAAATAGAATAAAGCCTGTTTATTTTTCCTTATTTTATATGGTTTTATTCGCCTTCCAATATTATTGGTCCTTAACACATGAACCATTAAGACAGGTTCATGAAGCCGTGAATATTGTTTTATATGTAGTACATATTTTTGTCGTATTTGCGTTTTGTATTGCCTTCCTTGCCATTCTTACAACCTATACGGTTAAGCTTGAAAAGAATATTCAAAAGGAATCAGAAACAGATAAGCTTACTGGGGTTGCGAATAGAAATGGCTTAGCTAAGTATTTAGAGAAAATAGGAGATCAAAAGAACAATTATATTCTTGCTATATTCGATGTAGATGATTTTAGAGAATTCAATGAAGAGCATGGACACCTATGTGGAGATTATGTATTAAAGGAAATCGCAAAAATAGCTAAAGAGAACTCAAGCGATGATTTTGTATCTCGCTGGGGCGGAGAGGAATTTGTAATTATATCTAAAAGAGAAGAGGATAATGTAAAAACATACGATAAGCTAGATCAAATTAGATATAAAATAGAAAATTATGAATTTGATTACAACAATAAAAAATTAAAGGCTACCATTACCATTGGTGCTGCAGCTTATCAACAAAGTATTTCCCTAGATGAATGGATAAAGCTTGCCGATGTTGAGCTTTATACAGGAAAGCATAGCGGGAAAAATATATTTATCCATAAGTGAAAAATTGCCATTTTGGCAGTTTTTTATTTTTGATTGAATTTTGAGATTTTGTGATATAATATCCGCGTAATTAATATATATAAAGGAGAGGGGGAGAATTTATATGTATGATGAAAAAATAAAGAAGTATTTATATAGTGAGGAATATGATTTATTAATTCAAGAGGTAGATAAAAAAATAGTGGAAAACAGCTTTGAAGCCAGCTTCTATTATTATAGATTTCTTGCCAAGAATAAGGATTATTCCCATATGGATTTTAATAATTTAATCGATAAAGATGATTATAATAGAGCTATGGAATTAGATTTCATGCATACCTTTGATACAGAATTTAAATTCTTTAAAATTCTAAATAACGAAGAGCGAAAGCTATTCCAATATGCACTTCATATGAATATAGCTAAATTTAATGAAGCTATAAAATCCTTTAATGTATCGAATTCCAATACGTTTTTAAATAGGGATGAAGCAAGATTGTTAAGTGAATATGCAAATACACTTACCGAAAATACACAAAAGGAATTAACCGGTAAGCTATTATTATTCTATACCCAAGATAGAAAATGGGATCCTACACTAAGAAGTGTAAAGAATATGGTAGAAGACGTAGTACTTTTATTTGAATCCTCATCATTTAAAAAAATAGAAAAAGAGCCTATAAGCACCACAGAGGCTATAATAAATCTTAACGAAGATAAAGAAGAAACTGATACTGCTAAAGAGGCTAAAAAAGAACCTATAAGCATCACAGAGGCTATAATAAATATGCCAAAGGAGGGAGCACCAAAAAGCTCTACCAATAAGACAATAATTCCACCAAAAGAAAATAGTGCTGTAGGTAATTCAAAAAGAATTTATTCGAATGGTAGTACTTATCTTTCTAGCTCAAATGTAGAAGAATATACTCCAAAAAGAGTAAAAGAAATAGATAATAGGGTGAATCTAGAAAGAAAGAATAAAGAAAAGAGATTATTTATAAAAACCTTTGTAGGTATTCTTATCTTTATTCTTGCGATTATTATTGGAGTTGTTATTGTTGTAAGCAATACTAAAAATACATTCTCTTCCCAAAATGAAACTAAGGAGGAGCTAAAGATTTCCTCAAATGGGGGCTTTGGATTAGCTGGTGGAACAGCAATAATAACCTTACGTTGTCCAAAAACCTATAATGGAAAATCTATTGAAAGGGTAGATGGGATCGTATATTTAGAATTTAAAAATTCAGAAAGTGGTGGCAGTGCTTATTGTAGTGTTACTCCAACTCCTTCCAATTTTAACATAAGTACGAATTCAAAAATCTCGCTTGAGGATATGATGAATGGATATAGCTTAACTTTTACTGTTCATTATATTTGTTATAGTGATGGTACAATAGACACATATCCGGATTTAATAACGATTCATAGTATGTATTAGTTAATATCCGCGTAATTAATATATAAAGGAGAGGGGGAAATTTATATGTATGATGAAAGAATAAAGAAGTATTTATATAGTGAGGAATATGATTTATTAATTCAAGAGGTAGATAGAGAAATAGAGGAAAACAGCTTTGAAGCTAGCTTCTATTATTATAGATTTCTTGCCAAGAATAAGGATTATTCCCATATGGATTTTAATAATTTAATCGATAAAGATGATTATAATAGAGCTATGGAATTAGATTTCATGCATACCTT
>JAFPSY010000085.1:0-3186 GCA_017413585.1 Acholeplasmatales bacterium | reverse complement strand
GCCTTAACAGAATCCTCTAGGGAAATATCTTGTCTTTCTAAATCACGTAATATATTTTCAAGCTCCTTGATGCATTCTTCAAAGCTCATTTCTTTATTCTCTTCCATCTTCAATTACCTCCATTACCTTACTTATAACGACACCATTTTTCATTTTTGTCTTCATTGTGTCATCCTTTTTGATATCCTTAGCATCCTTTATAATCTTACCATCGACACTAGATATAGAATAACCCTTATCCATAATCGCTAAAGGATTATTCGCATCTAAGCTTCTTCTTAATATCTCATATTGATGCTTCTTGATATCTAAAATACGATAAATTCTCATATTTAATCTTTCTATATTGGATTCTAATAATTCCTCCTTATGATGCAAAACAGATAGAGGATTCTTAGAATCTAATCTCTTATCTAATTGTGTTAACATCAATTGCTTATTATAGAAGGATTGACGAATTCTTTTCGTCATTTGTTCGATATTATTCTTTATGTTTTCCTTTAATACCATAATATTTGGTGTTGCAAGTTCAGCTGCAGCGGTAGGTGTTGCCGCTCTTTGGTCTGCAACAAAGTCCGCAATCGTAAAATCAATTTCGTGACCAACTGCAGAAATGATTGGAATTTTAGAATCATATATTGCTTGGGCTACTACTCTTTCGTTAAATGCCCATAAATCCTCAATCGATCCTCCACCTCTACCTACAATTAATACATCACAAAGAGAATCTAAATTCGCTTTTTTGATTTGCATAGAAACATTATCCTTTGCATCCTCTCCTTGAACAATTGCAGGATATAGGATAATACTTGCAAGAGGATATCTTCTTGAAACTGTATTAATAATATCTCTTATGGCAGCTCCTGTTGGAGATGTAATAACACCAATGGTTTTTGGAAATCTAGGAATTGGCAACTTGTGGCTTGGATCAAATAAGCCTTCCTTTTCAAGCTCAGCCTTAAGCTTTTCATAGGCTAAATATAAATCACCAATACCATCGGATTTCATTTCTCTTACATTAATTTGGTATGTGCCTGATGGCTCATATACAGTAACTACACCCTTAACAAATACCTTCATACCATCCTCAGGCTCAAATTTAACACCTTTGGCAAAGGACTGAAACATCGTAGCTGAAATTTGAGCATTTTCATCCTTTAATGTGAAATAAAAATGACCACGGGAATTATGCTTAAAATTCGATACCTCTCCTTCAAGAAGTACCTCCTCAAGATTATGGTCGTGGTCAAACTTATATTTAATGTATTTTGTTAAGGCAGTAACGGTTAAATAACGTTCTTCCATAAAATACCTCGCTTTATACTAGAGATTTTTACTGATATTTTCTAATAGACGATTATTAAAGCTTGTTGCCTTATGATCTCCTTGATCGGAGTATTCCTTAGTAATTTCTAATGCTTCATTGATAATAACCTTCTTTGGTGTTTTACCATCAAGCATTTCAGCTGTCGCAAGACGGATAATTGCCTTATCAACCTTATTTAATCTAGATAAGCTATAATTTACTAAGGATTTTTCAATAATTTCATCAATCTTCTCTAAATTATTTTCTACTAATTCTAAGAAAGATAATGCTAATTCATCTATATCCTCTACTATATTATTCTTAGATTCTTCTATTGATATCTCATTTAAATCTGCATTATATAAAATTTGCATGCACAATACTCTTGCGTCTCTTCTTGTCATATACTTCACCTTTTTTTCTATTCCTTAATATTGTAACATAGTTAAGACGGATTATAAAGAAAAACTTTTTGGGATAATTTATTATAAAATTATAAATTATATATCCGATTTCTATACAATTTTTTCAAGTAGTAATTCTTACTTATCTATGCTATAATTCTTATGATTATAGGAGGAGTTTATGCAAGAATTAGATATGAATAGAATTCCTGAGCATATTGGAATTATACTAGATGGAAATGGTAGATGGGCGAAAAAAAGACATATGCCTAGAATGTATGGCCATCGTCATGGCGCATTTACCCTAAGAGATATTGCAAGATATGCCAATTCCATTGGCGTAAAATATATGACCGTTTACTGCTTTTCAACAGAAAACTGGAAAAGACCTGAGGATGAGGTTGGATACCTAATGAAGGCTCCAAGCCAATTTTTCAAAAGATTTTTTAAGGATTTAGTCGTGAATACAAATATTCGATACCAAGTCATTGGTAGAGAAGATAGAATACCACCTGTTTTATCAAACACCCTAAAGGAAGCCGTTGAATTAACAAAAAATCATACAGGTATGGTATTAACCCTATGTATTGATTATGGTTCACAAGATGAAATCACTACTGCTGTAAAAGAAATCGCTAAAGAGGCAAGGGATGGGGCCATTCAGATTAATGATATCACGCCAGAAATGATTACAAATCATTTATTCACTAAGGATTATCCAAAGCTTGATTTATTGATTCGTACCTCTGGTGAATGTAGATTATCGAATTTCTTGTTATGGCAAGCAGCCTATAGTGAATTATATTTTACTGATACACTATTCCCAGATTTTACCCCAGAGGAATTAAAAAAAGCTTTAATTGCCTATCAAGGAAGAGATAGAAGATTTGGTGGATTATCAAAATGATTGTAAATAAAATCGAACCACAGGGCTACTGTGGCGGAGTTATCCATGCCATTAAAATGGCAATGGATGCAGCAAAGGATCCAAGCATAAAAAAGCCTATTTACATGCTTGGGCAAATCATTCATAATTCTAATGTCATAAAAGATTTAGAGCATGAAGGAATTATAACAATTTTTGAGGAAGGATTATCTCGTCTTCTTCTTTTAGATAAAATCCATTCTGGCACAGTTATATTCTCTGCCCATGGTGTTTCCCCAAAGGTTTATGAAAAAGCCAAGGAAAAAGGCTTAAATATTATTGATGCAACCTGCCCATATGTTTTAATGGTTCATAAAAAAATGGAGGAGCATTTAAACAAGAATTATGAATGTATTTACATAGGTACCAAAAATCATCCTGAATGTGAGGGTGTCTTAGGTATTTCAGATAAAATACATTTTGTTTCTACCTTAGAGGATATTAAGAATCTAAATATAGATAGCTCTTTCGTTTATGCAACGAATCAAACGACATTATCTATATTCGATACTAAGGCTTTATTTGATGAAATAAAAAGGAAATATCCAAAT
>JAFPSY010000084.1:0-4479 GCA_017413585.1 Acholeplasmatales bacterium | reverse complement strand
TTAAGGAGCTTGTTGCCTTTGGTGTTAGCATTGAAAAATATGTACCAAAATGCTTAGTTGAGGAAATCACAAAGAAATTCCAAAAATAAGGAATGCGCTGCATTCCTTTATTTTTTTAAGTAATTTTCTGCAAGCTTTAGAATTTCCTTATCCGATGGATAGGTTAGGATATCTAATGCTTCATTAAATTTTAAAAAGTAGATTTCTTTAACCTCTTCTTCCTGAGCAATTACATCCTCTGTTGTTATTCTTCCAACAAAGAAGATGACATCCTTAATGACATTAGGCTTAGGAGAATAGGTAATCATATGGCGAAATCCTGTATCGATTATCGCATCTAAATGAGTTTCTTCTTTTATTTCTCTTAAGGCAGTTTCTACTTCTGTTTCATTACCCTCTACATGACCTTTAACTAAAGAGTAATGGCCTAACTGCATCTTTTCGATTAAATAATATCTTATACCATCTACTATCTTGTATAAAACTGCACCACAGCTTTTTTCTTTTTCCATAAATTTCTAAAACTCCTTCTTCACTATTTTTTTCTTCCTCAAGGGATTTCTTTTCTTCTTTAATTAAGGATTTATTCATCCATCTTCCACTAAACCAACGAATTAATGAAATAATACCCCTTACAAGCTCATCTAAGCCTTGAGCTAGAATAATTCCAGATAAATTAAGCTTAAATACTACCGCAAATATCCAAGCACCACCAGCCATCACAATGACCATAGAAACAATAGCTAAAATTAATGGGAATAATACATCACCACTACTCTTTTGGGCACCGATGACAATTAAATTTACACATCTACCTATCTCAAGTATAAATACCATAGGTAAAACACTCTTAATGATTGGATTATAGGCATCTCCATTCGCAATTAGAGTAAATAATGGCTCTTCAAAGATATTAATCATAGATACTAAAAATATTATAATCGATAAGCCAACTAAAGTAACCTTTAGGGTTAAAGTTTTCGCTTCTTGATAGTGGTGAGATCCTACATATCTTGCAACCATTATGGAATTCGATGCAGCAAGAGCGCTTGAGAACATATAAATATAACCTAACACTAAATTGATATAAACCCTAGAGGTTACCTCTTCTACAGGTAGTGTATGAAGAGCTGCCGTAAGGGAGAATGCACATAGGGAATAGGTAACTGTTTCTAGTGCGGATGGTCCACCAATTTTAATGATGGCACCTAAAATACGAAGATCTATTTTTCTTGGTATTAAAGGACATTTTAAAATGAAATGATTTAATAGGATACCACATAATGTTTTAAACATCATGCTTAAAGCGGTTGCGATAGCCGCACCTGCAATACCAAGCTCTGGGAAGATACCTACACCAAAGATCAATAGCCAATTAAATAAAACATTAATTAAATTCGATAGAATCGATACAATCGTCATATAAAATGGCTTACCATAGGCTCTAAAGTTTGCATTTATAACCTGAGTTATCGCTTGAAATGGTAAGGCAATGGAATAAATTCTCATATAGGTTTTGGCATATTCAAAGAATTCCTCCTTTGTATTTGCCATTTTAAGTAAAGCTCCATTTCCAAAAAAGAAAATGATCATAAGTAAAAGCCCTAAGCAAAAATTAAAGAATACTCCTTGGGCAAGAATTAGCTTTGAATCCTTATTCTTTCCTGCACCTAAAAACTGTCCTACAACAATAGACACACCATTGGATGAAATAATCAGTAGGGTTGTAAGAGAGGCTTGGGTGGAATTTGATGCACCTACAGCATCTACACATAGCTCATTGTATCTAGTAAGCATTAGTGTATCTACACTAGATAATAAATTTACTAATAGTAATTCTAAAAATATAGGAATAAATAGGAATACTATTTTTCGAAATACATTCTCCTTCATCAAATCACCTTCTTTAAGAGAAGTTTATTTTACAATAACTCATGAATACGATTCAATACCTTTTTGTATGAAAAGTTCACTATTTTATCCTTTGTGTCTATAAAATAAGACTGATTCGATTCTATATAAATGGTTTTAAGCCCTAATTCCTTTGCAGGTAATATATCATTATTGTAATCATTACCTATCATTATGGCATTAGATACATCTATAGAATATTTTTCTATTAGCTTTTTATAATACAAAGGATTCGGCTTTTTTATTCCTAAATCACTCGATAAAAAGATTCCATCAAAATAAGGAATTAAATGGAATTTGTTTAATTCCCAATTCGTAAAGGATGCTTGCGCATTGGATAATAAATAAATTTTATAGCCTTCATTTCTTAATTTCTTTAGTAATCTTTTTACCCCAAAATAAGGATGTATAAAATCTGTAGAAAGCCTTCTAAAGGTTTCAGCTACCTTTACTGCATCTACCATAGGATATAGAATATGGAATACATCTAATATTTCAATTTCTTCCTTTTCCTTTTGTAGCTCCATACATAAATTTAAATATTCTTCTTTAAGTATGGAAGGATCATATTCCTTATATTTTTTGAATGCATTCGCCAAATGTATCCAAAAGGATTCCTTTTCTTCATCCGTATGTATATTCATTAATGTGCCATATAAATCAAATATAACAAATTTCATTTTAGTTATTCTCCTAAAGATAGAAAGGGGAGGCTCCTTTGATGGAGCCTCCCAAAGAAAAAAGAGGTAAACACCGATTTGAAATGAATTCAAATCATAAGCGATTATATTTTGTAATGTAGCCCTTTAGCTCTTCTGCAAGATGATCTGAGAAATAGGATTTCTTGCATCTATAGCTCCAGTTATCTGTTGAAACTGTAGATGGTAAATTCATTCTTGTTGAGCCATCCTGGCATAATAAATCCTGCATAGGAACAATAGCAATATTTGCAATAGATGCGAAGGCCATTTCAACAACAGTCTCTTCGATACCCTTTGCATCCTCTCCATGCATTTTTACACCTAATAGGTCGGCTTCTCTTTTTACTCCTGCTTTAAATGTTTCAAATTCTTTTTCATTTAAATCTAAGATATATTGATAAAGTGGCATATTGTCATGTGTACCAGTATAGCATAATAGATTCTTCTTATAATTGCTTGGTAGGTGATCATTATCTAATGATCCATCGAATGCAAATTCTAAAATCTTCATACCAGGATATTGTGTATCTGCCATAAGCTTTCTTACACCATCATCGATAACACCTAAGTCCTCAGCGACAATATTTAAATCAAGCTTATCCTTGAATAAATCACTCTTAGGGCCATCTAGCCATTCACCAATCTTCGCATTCGTATTCTCTGCAGGAATTGCATAATAGCGGTCAAAGCCTCTAAAGTGGTCAATACGAAGCATATCGACAAACTTGAAGTTTGCATTAATTCTATAAGTCCACCACTTATATCCTCTAGACTTTTGGTATGCCCAGTTATAGCATGGGTTACCCCATAGCTGTCCATCCTCACTAAATACATCAGGTGGGCATCCTGCAACTAAATGCTTTGTCTTATCTGGATTTAAATCGAATAATTCAGGGTGCTTCCAAACCTCAACAGAGTCATAAGCTACATAAATAGGCATATCACCCATGATTTTAATGCCAGCCTCTTTGGCATAATCCTTAAGCTTCTTCCACTCATTTACAAATTCAAATTGAGTCCATACCCAGAATAGATAATCATCGTTATATTTTTCGATAACTTCTTTTTCTAATTCTTCTGAATAATTCTTATATTTTTCATCCCATAAATCCCAGGATTTATATTCATGCATAGCCTTAATGGTCATGAATACAGCGAAATCATTATATTCAGCATCCTTAACGAACTTCTTGAAATTTCTATTTTCCTTATCGAAATTATTAAAAGCTTTTCTTAAGACTAGAGTTTTATTTTCGAATAATGCTGCATAATTTACTCTTAAAGGATCATCTCCAAAGAACACATTCTCATAATCTTCCTTCTTAAGAAGCTTCTTTTGTCTTAAAATATCAAAATCAATCAAATAATAATTCAATGCTGTAGATGATACAGACTGATATGGTGAATCACCATAATTCGTAGGAACAAGAGGCAATACTTGCCAAATCGAAACATTTGATTTCTTTAAAAAATCAATGAAATCAAAAGCTTCCTTTCCTAAAGTACCTACACCATACTTTGATGGTAGGGAAGTTATGTGTAATAAAACACCAGCACATCTTTTTTGTTCCATAGTTTTCCTCCAAATGAATTATATTCATTTTTAGTTTAAGTCTTTTTATAAGTCATTACAAGTAAAACATTTGAACTTAATGAACTTTCAAAAGTGTTCAAACATTTCCGAAAGAATTTCGATTTTTTTCCGAAAATTCTTGTAATTAAAACGAAATTTATGTATAATGTATTTGAAGGTGATTACTATGCGAATAAAAGATATAGCAGATGCATTACATCTATCTGTGTCTACTGTTTCCAAGGCACTGAATGGTGGATTTGATGTATCTCCAGAAACAAAAGAACAGGTTTT
>JAFPSY010000083.1:0-3877 GCA_017413585.1 Acholeplasmatales bacterium | reverse complement strand
CCATCAACCAATAGCATTGGCTCTCTATGGGGAATAATTCTTTTAATATCTTCCTTATCATATATCATAATATTACCACCACAAAAGAAAAGCCCTCATACAAGGGCTTAATCCTCTTCCTCTTCTTCTTTATATGCTGCAATTTCCTCTTCTGTAGCATCTCTTACCTCAATCTTAGCCATAGTAATTCTATGATCTAAAACCTCAGCTACGCTAATTTTAAGCATTTTGGAATAATCCTTATATTCATTCGTTTCCTCATCCTCTGAAGTATAAACACTTAAATACTCAAAGGAAAAGCCAACCTCAGGTAAATCCTCAGCCTTTTCAAAAAGCCAAGAGGAAAGCTTTGCAGGAGCATCCTCAGGTACTCCACCAATGCCCATCTTTTCAAAGGCATCATCGACAAACATATCTGCATCAATTAGGTAAGAGCCATCCTCCAACTTCTCGAATTTTAAATCGTCCTCACCTAAGATATCATGCTCATCGTAGATTTCACCAAATAATTCCTCCATTGCATCCTCTAGGGTTACTAAGCCAATAACCTCACCATATTCACCAATGACCATGGCAAGATGCGTTTTGGATTCCTGGAATTCCTGAATTAATGCATCTACCTTCATAGTAGCTGCAACAAATTTTACAGGTCGAATTAATCTTTTCCAATTTAATTTTGGATTTTTAATTAATGCTGGGAAGAAATCACGAACATGTAAAACACCAATCATATGATCCTTATCCTTTTTATAAACAGGGATTCTAGAATATGCATTATCCATCATGAAGGCTTTAACCTCCTCAAGTGGAGCTAATACATCTAAAACCTCCATTTTAACTCTAGGGGTCATAATATCTTTAACGCTACGATCGTTTAAATCTAGCGTCTTACGCATTAAGTCTGCTTCATCGTGCTCAATTGCACCAGTATCCTCCATCTGGTCAATTGCAACCTCAAGCTCATCCTCCTGCATCGTTTCTTGTGCTTCCTCTTGCTTCATTGTAATCAGCTTTTGAATACCAACAAAGAAAATCACAAGTGGCCAAAGAATAATCGATAATACATAAATTACCCAGGCAACACGAATCGATATTACTTCAGGATTTCTCTTTGCGAGCATCTTTGGAACAATTTCACCAAAGATTAATAATATTACAGTAACAGAGAATGTAGAAATTAAGCTTACCCAATCCTGGTTTTGAATTAAATACCCAAACCATAATACAGCAAGTGTAGATAATGCTACATTAACTAAATTATTACCAATTAATAAAGTGATTAAGGTTCTATCGAAGGAATCATATAGCTGTAATGCCTTTTTCGCACCATGCTTTCTATCCTCGATTGCAACTCTAAGCTTTACATCATTTGCAGAGGAAAATGCTGTTTCACTCATAGAAAAGAATGCACTGAGCATAACTAATATAATCATTATGACTAAAACAATATAAAATTTCACATTTACCTCTAAGAACATCGCGAGTGCCGCGACGGGTACCTCTAATACGTTTTTCAAATCTCTTCACTCCTATAATTAAGCTCTACTAGAATATTTTCCAGTATCTGTGCTAATAATAATATCCTCACCAGATTCAATAAATAGAGGAACCTTGATTGTCATACCTGTCTCTAAAACAGCATCCTTCATTTGATTTGAGGAAGCACTACCCTTAGATGCAGGATCGCATTCAACAACCTTTAATGTAACCTTATCTGGTAATAAAATACCAATAATTTCATTACCATATTTTTCAATATTTACATTCTGGTTTTCTCTTAAGAACTGCTTTTCATATTCTACTAAAGCATATGGCAATTCAATTTGCTCATAGGTTTCATTATCCATAAATACTAAGGATTGACCATCATCATATAAATATTGCATTTCAACCTTATCGATAACTGCCTTTTCTACCTTTTCAGCAGCATTAAATGTATAATCAATAACTGCTCCAGTTCTTAAATTTCTTAATTTTGTTCTTACGAATGCTCCACCCTTACCAGGCTTAACATGCATAAATTCCATAATCTTATAAATGTTACCATCATAAAGAATAGTCATACCATTCTTAAAATCATTACTTGATACCATATTGGTCCTCCAAATTACTTCATAATAATATGATTCTATCACATTATTGCTTATTTTTCAAATACATTACTGCATCAACATAGGACATATGAAGCCCACCGCTAAAGGTTTTATCGCATACATCACGTACATAGTTGATTCTTCTAAAATCTTCTCTTTCATCTACATGAGATAGATGAACCTCAATTTTTACACCTGTAAACATTTCTAAGGCATCATGAATTGCAACACTTGTATGAGTATATGCTGCAGGGTTAATGATAATGGCATCATATTGATTCAATACAGCCTCTTGGATTTTTGTTACCAAATCTCCTTCATAGTTGGATTGGTAAAATATAAAATCAAAAAGAGGAGCACAATCCTTCATAAGATTATTTATCTCATCTAAGGTTTTTGTGCCATAATGCTCCTTAGGTCTTTTACCTAGCATATTTAAATTTGGGCCATTTAAAACTAATACCTTCATTTTAATGCCTCCATTATTTTATCTATAGCTTGATTCATATCTATATTTTCAACAGTTAAATCAGAGAAATATTCATATAATGGAATTCTTTCCTCCAAAATAGATCTTACACTTCTCGTTTTTAAAAGTGGTCTTGTATCATCAAAGGCTAATCTTTCCTCTAATATTTCTACAGGTACAGATAAATAAATACATTTACCATCCATTAGCTTTTTATGCTTTTTATTCTTAATGACTCCACCACCTGTAGCGATTATGACATCATCCATTTCTAAGAATTCCTTTAATGTATTTGTTTCAAAGGCTCTAAACCACTCTTCCCCATAATCTCTAAAGATTTCATCTATGAATTTACAGCATTTTTCTTCAATATAATGATCCATATCTATAAATTTATAGCCTAATCTTTTGGAAAGCTCCTTGCCTAGGGTTGATTTACCAGAGCCCATCATTCCAATTAAATATATTCTCATTTTAACCACCCATCAACATCTTTAATAATTTGATTGATTGTATTCTCTATATTATCTAAATCAACAGTATAAAAATGACTATCCATTTGATGACGGAACCAGGTTTCCTGTCTTTTAGCAAGATGCCTTGTATTCTTTTTAATCTCTTCGATAGCACTTTCTAGTGTTATATCATGATCAAAATAAGGAACAAGCTCCTGATATCCTATAGCATGAGGATATATTCCATCATCGTATAGAGCCTTAACCTCATCGATTAATCCATCGGATACCATCATATCGACTCTCTTGTTGATTCTTTCATATAATACCTCTCTATCTAAAGATAGATATACAATAAAATAATCATATAATGCTTCATTTTTATGATTAAAGCTATGAATAGATAAATCTAATTCCTCTTTAACCTCTAAGGCTCTCAATACTCTTTTTCTATTGTTTGGGTGAAGCTTTTCCCTATCGATATTAGGATCCTTTTTTAAAAGTAAATCATATAATTCCTGATTCGATAGATTTTCATATTTCTTACCATAATCTAAATCACGCGCAGGAGCATTGAATTCATAATTAAATAAGGCCGCTTGAATATATAAGCCTGTACCACCACAAATCAAAGTAAAATCATTTTGATCTAATATTTTTCTTGCTTCCCTTTGGAAGTCACAAGCACTATAGGATTCCTTAGGATCCTTTATATCGATTAAATGGTGGCGTACGCCATCCATTTCCTCCTTCGTTGGCTTTGCAGAGCCAATATCTAATCTTTTATATATAGCTACAGAATCTCCAGAAATAATATCAATTCCATAATGCTTAGCTAAGGAAATAGATATTTTCGTTTT
>JAFPSY010000082.1:0-10212 GCA_017413585.1 Acholeplasmatales bacterium | reverse complement strand
ATTAACACCCATAGTGGATGGTCTATAATCATTCTTATGAATATAATCACATAATTCATTAAGAATTCTAAAGCCTTCCTTATCTAGTGTTGTAGGAGAGGCAAGCTCATTACCTAAGGAATACATAATAACGGATGGATGATTATAATCCTTATCCATCATAGATTTTAAATCCTTAATATAATTATCCTTAAAATCGGTTGCATAATCATATTCTGTCTTATGGTATAGCCACATATCGACTAATTCATCCATAACCAAAATACCAAGCCTATCACAAGCCTTAAGAAGATGTTGGGACGCAGGATTATGTGCACTTCTTATGGCATTAAAGCCTGCATTCTTTAAAACTAATAATCTTTTTACTTCAGCATCATATATAGATTTAGCACCTAAAATACCATTATCATGGTGTAAGCATGCACCCTTTAAAATGGTCTTTTTACCATTTAAATAGAATCCTTTTGTTGTATATTCTAATGTTCTAAAGCCATATTCTAAAGAATACGTATCTATGATTTCATCCTTATCCATTAAATAGAATTTAAATGTATAAAGCTTTGGATTATCTATATCCCATAGAGTAGCATCAATATTTAGCATTCCTGATGCACCTTTATTCTTTTTAATACATTTATCTTCATCATAGATTTCCATAAGTACATCTAATTTCTTCCTTGATGTATATGGAATCGTGTAGGATAGGGTTATAGGGTCTAAGGATACGGTATTTAATTTAATATCATTTATATTAAAATGATCCATTCCACCAATATATAATTCTACTCCCCTATATAAGCCTGCCCCACTATACCATCTTGAATTTGGTACTAAGGTATTATCTACCGTAATTTTAATTTCATTTGTTTTTCCATAATTTAAATATTTTGTTAATTCAACAAAATAATCTGTATAGCCATATTTATGGGAATAAATCTCTTGATTATTTACATAAACTATAGAATTTCTATAAGCACCTAAAACATGAAGATGAATCGAATGATTTATAAATTCTTTAGGTACCATGAAGGATTTTGTGTAGGTATAAAAGCCTCCACTAAAGTATGCTCCACCAACACCACAAGGGCCGCCGAAATATCTTTTTTCATGAAGCATTGCATCATGAGGTAAATCTACAAGTATACATTCATTTTCTTTTTCAAATTTCCAATTGGAATTAAAATCCTTTAAAATCATATATCCTCCTTAGGAAACTAAAGAATCATTTTCTTTAGGCTCATCTGATAAATACTCCATAGTATCTTCCTTTTCTAATGCCTGGAATAAGAAATTAAACATAGCGATAATTTCTTCTTCCTCCATTTCGGTATCCTGTGTCTTTTGATACATATTGGATACCACAAAGGAAACATCCTCTTCACCTCTTAGATTATCTCTTTCGAAGGTGTTTTCTATATTTAATTCATCTAATGTTTTTGTTAATATACAATATAAATCTCTATTATTTATAATCATCTTTGCAGGAAGACCTATTTTCGTAAATATTTCATCTAATATACCATAGATTATATTTTTATAATCCTTTGGATCAGAAATGATATATTTAAGCTCCATAGCACCTGTTTCAACAAAATAGAAATAGCATAAAAGTGGTCTAATCCCACTACCCTTTACCGCAACCGGTAGGTAGGAGGTAAATAAATAGCAATCCTCATTCAAATATAAATGATCCTTATATTCATTTACAAATTCACTATTTATAGGACTTCTATTTGGCATAATCTCTAAATAGGGTAGGCTTCTATAAATACAGGAATATTCTAATCTTTCCTTATTGAAGGAGGCAAGAACGCACCTATTTTCATTGAAGGCCTCGATGACACTTAATTCCTCATTTGGGATTAAGGAATTTAAGAATACAACGTATTCTGAAATGATCTTAATTTCATTATTTTTAGCATAAGTATATCTATAGCCCTTTTTAAATCGGTAAATAATTAAATTATTTTCTAAAGTTTTCTTTTGTTCCATCTTATTTAAGAAGATAATATCCTCGTCGGTTAAATCCTTCTTTTCCTTAAATACAGCAACAATAGAATCACAATCTCCTACCGTTACAGAGTATTCATCCTCTGTAGATAGGACATCATGAACATAATTGATTCCATCACGATTATTAAATACCTGTAGTCCCTTCGCAGTACCAAAGAATTGGTCGATGAAGGTAAGTATTGCCTTTTTACCAAAGGAATCTATGACATAGAATATATCTGCTGAAGAAAAGATATCAAAATATTGTCTTTTCTTAAAGCTTATGAAGCATTTTCTTATTTCCTTATAATCATCAATAAAGCTCATACTACCTCCTATAGACTACGACTCTTTTAATTCCATATTCCTTGTTCTTCCATAATTCTAAATCATGAAAGTTAATTGGATATTTAGAATCAATTCCCATTTCATAAACAATTATACCATCATTATCTAAAAGTGGATAAACCATTTCTAAGATACCTTCTATATCATCCATTTTATAGGGTGGGTCTAATATAATTAAAGAATATTTTTCTTTTCTATTAATGCAAAAATCCTTATAATCCATGTTCGTAAATGTAACATCTAAAATACCTAAGGATTTACAGTTTCTCCTACATACCTCTAGTGCATTTTTATTTAAATCATTTAATGTGATATGAGATATTCCTCTAGAATATGCCTCAATTCCCATTGCGCCTGAGCCGGCAAATAAATCAAGGGCTTTACCAGAATCGAAATATGGGCCAATCATATTATAGATTGCGCCTCTAACCTTATCCTGGGTTTCTCTTGTCGTATCTAGATTTGTCATATCAATAATTCTATGTCTTAATTTACCAGCTACAATACGCATATATACTCCTATCTTGGGAAGCTATCTACAATTTTAATATTTAGGCTTCTTCCCATAAATTTTTTGCCCTTAAAATTTCTTAAGAATCTTAAGGCCTCATTATGTACCTCAATAAAGCTTCTTTTATTTTCAATAATGATTTTACCAAAATGCTCCCTGTGAATTTTAAATTCATCATGAAAATATACAACCATTTGGTTTGGTCTTACACCATCCTTTTGGCCTACATTAATTTCTATAATAGAGTAGGTCTTATTTGAATCCTTCTTATTCTTCTCTTTAGAATCCTTTTTACTTCTATTTTCCTTAACGCTTTGAACAACAATTTCAGGATATTCTCTACCCTTATTATCATCGATCATTGAAACTAAAGCATTAAGTAGTGGCATAGGATCACTATTCCCTCTAGCAAGCTTCATCAATAGATTATCATATTCATGATTATCTATATTTTTATCGATGGCATCCATAATCTTTAAATATAGCTTCTTTTGGTAGCTTTTTTGAATTTCCTTTGGTGTAGGTATTTCACATACTCTGATTTTAGATTTCGTATAACGCTCTAAATCAGAAATTCTACCCTTATTTCTTATCGTAGAAATCGTAATGGCCGTACCTGCACTACCGGCTCTTGCGGTTCTTCCTATTCTATGTACATAAAGCTCATTTTCATTAGGTACATCAAAATTGATTACAGCATCAATTCCATCAATATCGATACCTCTTGCGGCAACATCGGTTGCAATTAGGATATCTATTGTATTATTTCTAAAGGATTGCATAACCTTATCTCTTGAGATTTGCTTTAAATCTCCATGTAAGCCCTCCGCTCTAAAGCCTTGGGTTTGTAAGAATATGACTAATTCATCAACCATAGATTTTGTATTACAGAAAATCATAATCTGATGAAACTGATTATAATCTAATAAACGAATTAATAAATCCTTTTTCGAATCCTTCTTACAATAATATAGCTGCTGATCAATGGCTTCAACGGTTAATGTCTTAGATTCAATTTTAACCCATTTAGGGTCATTCATATAATTCTTAACCACATTTTTAATAAATGGTGGAATTGTAGCACTAAATAGTGCGGTTTGTCTTTCCTTTGGCATAGAGGATAAAATCTTCTCTAAATCCTCTTGGAAGCCCATCTTTAGCATTTCATCTGCCTCATCTAATACCAAATAGTGAATCTGATTAAATTTAAGATTACCTCTTTCCATTTGATCTATGATTCTACCTGGAGTACCAATAATAATTTGAGGCTTCTTGGATAAGGCAATTCTTTGCTTATCGTAGGATTCACCACCATAAATACAAGCATATTTAATATCCTTATTACTTAAAAGTAGCTTTCCAATTTCATTAGAAACCTGAATGCCAAGCTCTCTTGTTGGCGTTAAAACTAAAGCCTTAGGTTCCTTATCCTTTGGGTCAATTCCCTCAATTAGAGGAATCGCATAGGCGAAGGTTTTACCTGTACCCGTTTGTGCCTGACCAATACAATCAAAGCCCTCCTTAAGTAGTGGAATAGCCTCTTCCTGAATCGGTGTTGGAACTAAAATATTCTCTTTATTTAAGCAATCAATAATGTCTTTTCTGACATTCAATTTTTCAAAATCATTCATAAATTTATCTCTTTTCTTTTATAACCGACTCATTATAACAAAAACCAATATCTAAGTAAAGAAAAAAAGTGGAATTTCCACTTTATAATAAAGCCTAGGATGGTACGTGAAGAACGAAACCTTCACCTGTGGGTTGCCTCTTTTTAACTATCTATTAGGATTCCTACTCCAAAAAAGGTAGGCCTTCAACACAAAATAATTCTCAGCACCCTTTTCTATTATAATGAGCTCCACGGCCTTCATCCTAGTTACTTATATTATATACCTAAAATAATAGTTTTACAAGGCGTGCAAAATAGACAAAAAAGAAAAAATGGCCGAAGCCATTTTCTATTGAAAAATATGAAAATAGGATAATACACAGCTTAAAATTGCAAATAAAATTAATAATACTGCAACTACCTTCATGACATTATCCTTTGTATCCGACCCAAAGCGAGATCTTGTAGCCTGTGGCATAATTAGTGCAATAATAGCTACTGCAAGAAGCACAAGTGGAATACCAAAATGTAATGTGAAATAATTTTGATATCCAGAAAACATTGCGATAGCGATATATATTCCAACACCAAAGGCAATAATTGCCATGGAAATCATTATAATTTTGTAAATCATTTTTTCTTTATTTGATGGCATAATTATCCTCCATAAACAATGAATAGTATATCATAAATTAGAAAAAAGAAAAACAAAATTATATAGATTTATTCTTTTCTTATTTCTTTTGATTCCATATAGGCCTGATACATATAATGAGGTCTTTTTTCCTTTGTAATGGTTATGAATTCTTGTATTAATTCATTATTGTTCTTAATAATATTTACCAAATCAGGATTATATCTAGTACCACTACCTAGTATAAATTCATCGATGACCTCTAAGACATTCTTAGAATTCTTATAATTTCTGCCTAAATCGTCGGTTGCTGCATCAAGCGAGTCCGCTAGGGATACAATATCTATAATGATTCTATATTTCGATTTTGTATTTAAATCTCCTATAGGATACCCCTTAGTTCCATCATAATATTTATGATGGTATAGGACTATATCGATATATTTTTCTAAATCCTTATCCTCCTTTAATAATTCCATACCAAATTCAGGATGTAAGGATATTCCCTTGAATTCCATATTGGAAAGCCTTCTTCCTTGCATATTGATGATATTGGTAATTTTAACCTTACCAATATCATGAAGTAAGGCACTCTTCTTTACAAATTCTCTTAATTCCTCGTATTCCATATCTAAGGAATCAAATAGCTTCTTATTCTCCTTATAGGAAGCATCAAAGATTAACTTCGATAATTTCATTACCATAACAGAATGTAAGTAGGTTGGAATTTGATTTTTAATAATTAAATTTAAAATAGCTTCTTCCTTTTCCTTCGCATTATTTAAATATTTAATGGAGCATTCGCACCATTCTGCCAAAACAGAATGAATGAATGGGGTTGGTACAACACCAAAATAATTCTTATAATTATGCATAAATGCCTCATTAATTTCATGGAATACCTTGGATTTAAAGGTGGAATTTGAAGAATAATTTAGCCAACGCTCAATCGCGATGGGGCTTTCTAATATCGTATAGAAGGATTCTTGGGTATATTCTAATTCTGGATTATTCAAATTATGTCTATAATAATCTAAATATTTTTCTATACATTCTTCGATTCCTATATTACCAAGTAGCCTTTCCTTTTCTAGATAGGCACTATAAACAAAGGAATCCATTTCATAAATAGAACCATTTTCCATTTCCTCATTATATAGCTTAGAAACTAAGGAAAATAATTCAAGTAATGCTTCATTAGATAGCTCATCTGATCTATCGATTATTGCAATCCAGTCATATTCAATTTGATTATATATTTCAATAATTCTATCGGTATTTCCATCTAGCTCTTGTACCATAGGGCTATAATAGAATTCCTTAGCCTCCATATACCAATGGTAGGATTCCTCTGGTGTTATGGT
Organism: Acholeplasmatales bacterium; assembly: GCA_017413585.1. GTDB lineage: Bacteria > Bacillota_I > Bacilli_A > Acholeplasmatales > Anaeroplasmataceae > Anaeroplasma. The sequence goes on along the minus strand of JAFPSY010000082.1, from coordinate 3,751 downwards.
ATCGTTCATTCCAACACAAACAGAGGATAAATTATAGTAAACCAAAAAGAATTTTCTTCTAGATACTAAAGGTAATTCCTTATAATGCTCCTTATAGGATAATATTTTATACTGATAGGTTAATTCGGCATTCAAATTTGAGCTTCTTCTTTCACCCTCATTTAATAAATAGAAGGCTACATAATATAATTCAATAAGCTTTTCTATATTCTTTTTTTCTTCATAATAAAGAATTAGCTTTTCTACAATAGGAAATAAGAATTCCTTATCCATCATATATTCATCATAAAGCCTATCGATATTATCCTCTACCCTATTTGCTTCATCTTGATCCTTAAATCCTTCTTTTGCATATTCCTTAATCTCATCTAAAATCTCATTATTAATTTTGTAATATTCCTGTAATTTTTTCGCTCTAGTTTTCATAGAGGCAAGCCATGATTCAAAATCATTACCACTTTCTAATAAATCATCAAGCTTCTCTATATCGAAATAATTCGTTTCATATTCTTTTGCAATTTCATTAAAATTCATAATGGTCCCCTCATTTTTTTATTTTCTCCCCATTAAAATGAATTATATTCCCAAAATTTAATTCTTTTCTATAACCTCAAGCATCATATTATTTAAATCTACTGTAATAATATAAACTCCCCTATGCTTAAGATAATATTTTCCTTTATTATTTCCTAATAAATCTGATTTCTTTACAGTAAATGTATACTCTTGATATCCCTTATCATAGAATTTAGGTAAGGTATCAGAAATTAAACCATATCCTCCAAAATGGATTTTATACTTCATTATAACATGTATATTTTTCTCTGAAAAGAAAAATAAAGGGGAAAAAGAAAAAAATGGACAAATGTCCATTTTATCTAAGGATTGCCTTTCCATTTTCAAAATGATCCACTATGGCTGCAGATTCCACACGAATACCTAATTCCTCTACTTTCTTTCTGCCGCCCTGGAAGCCTTTTTCAATGACGATAGCAACACCGACAACAGAAGCCCCAGCCTGATGGCATAAATCAATTAAGCCTAAGGCCGCATTCCCCTCAGCCATGAAATCATCGACGATTAAACAGCGATCACTAGGTGATAGAAATCTTTTATCTACCGATACGGTATTGGTTGTACCTTTTGTAAAGGAATCCACAACAGTAGTATATAAATTTTTCTCATCTAAAATCTTAGATTTACTCTTCTTAGCGAAGACTAATGGTACATACCCAAAGTGAGATGCAACACCAACACCAAAGGCAATACCTGAAGCTTCAATCGTTAATATTTTTGTAACTCCTTCAAATTTAGATGCAAAATAGCTTCCAAGCTCATCTAAAAGCTTTGTATCTACCTGATGATTAATGAATGAATCTACCTTTAAAATATCATCACCTATAACATATCCATCGGATGCAATTCTTTCCTTTAATGTCTTCATATGATCCTCCAAAAACAATAGTAATTATATGGCTTTATAACAATATATACAAGAATTTACTTGTTTTGTAATATCCAATCTTCTTTTGTTAGGATATTCACATATCCCGTTCTATATTCATTGAGTCCGCTACATTTTATATGTAGGGATTTATGATGAAATTTAAATCCGAGCTTTTCTTGTACTCGCTTAGATTTTAAATTTCCTTCATAATATCCGCCCCAAATGATATTAAATTTTAATGTATAAAATCCATATTCAATTAAAGCCTTTGCAGCCTCAGGCATATATCCATTCCCCCAAAATGGTCTACCGAGCCAGTATCCAATTTCAGCCTCATCACTTTTGATTGCCAAATCTGAATTTGTCTTTAATTCAATACATCCTATAGGATGATCTATATCCTCTTTTAAGCATATCGCAAAGCAATAGGGGTGATGATCCAAAAAATGAGAAATAATCGTTTTACTATCCTCTATCGTTTTATGTGGTGGCCAACCGGCAATAGGACCAACCAAAGGATCCTTTGCGTATAAAAACATAGATTTTGCATCATCCATAGTCCATTCTCTTAATGTTAATCTATTCGTTTCAATTATCATATTAACACTCCATTTCTATTTAACTTCTATTATAAGAGAAAAAAGATTTCAAGTAAAACACTTAAAATCTTTTTTAACACAAATTATTATTTATTCTCTTTAAAATTCTCTTTAAAGCCTATATCCTCTATTCCTTCTCCTGTCCATTCAAAGGAATATGTAAACGTATTAGATAGACCTACATATTCTTCCTTCTTTAATAAGAATCCATCAGAATCATATTGGTAAAGAGATGTATATTTTTCTTTACCATAGCTAATATAGTCATATGTACTGATTCTTTTAAGAAGATTATTATTCGAATCATAATAATAAAATTCATTATGCGTACCAGCATGTAACAACTCATTTAGTTCGCTATCTAAGTATTCCATAGAACTCGATATTTTTACTAAATTTAGATTTGCATCATATTCATATTGTTCGAAAGAATGGGATTCATCATGTTCTCCAATTTTATCTTTTGTATCTATGCTTAGTATTCTTCCATCTAATGCATAGGTATAGGTCCTTTCTAGAGGAGCCCAAATACTTCCAATTTCTTTTCGAATACGCTTTATTTCTTCTTCTAGATAATAGTATTCATCTTCATATGAAACAGGATCAGTGAAATCATATTCGTAATATACATCATGCTCATATTTTAATTTATTACCATCATATGTATACTCTTTTTTATAATCGCTAGGATAGGATGACGTCCAACATAACACATTTCTTTTGTTTAATTCGTAATCCATAGTTTCAAAAATTAAATGATTATCTTTATCATATTGAAAACAATGTTCATAATCTAAATCATTCCCATAGTAGAATTTCTCATTGATGAGATTATTTTTATCATCATAGGTATATTCATATCTTGATGAAAGATTAAGCGTATCATCGGAATAACCTTTATACTCCTCTTTGCTTATCATCTGGTTGTTTTCATTATAATTCATTATTTCTTGATAGGTAATCTTAGAATGCATCATTTCTTGATATAAAGTTTTATTACCATTATTATCGAATTTATATGTACAAAGAGTTACAGGATCATTCATCCATCCACTATCATAGAGCTTAGAGAATTCCTTCGTATAGGAATATTCTAAGCTATTAAATTCTTCTTCAATTTTAAAGAATTCTGGTAAATTTTCTTTAATCCAGCAATCAATACTACCGTTAGAAGGCTTAATTACTGTTTTTGATAAACCACCTTCGGAAAAATTATTACTCTCATTGTAATGCGTATATGCTTTATATTTTTGAAAGCTATTATTTTCTATATCTATAATGAATCTATAATAATCATTCGTGTCATAGAATTTTTCATCTTTATAATCGCATACCAAGCAATTACCGGTGACTTTTGCGTTAATATCCTTATTTAGCTTATAGGTTTTATTTGTGCCATTAGAAAAATGTGCATCAAAGGAATAATACCCATCAACAACATCCTTAGGATATCCATAGGTTTTATCACAGCTAGATAATAATACTACTTGTGATGCAATTAGGAAGCACAATCCAATTAAATGTTTCTTTTTCATAATTTCCTCCCATATAACCACGTTATATCCGTCTTTATTGTATCAGCATAGGGGTAGAATTTCCATATATTTTTTTAGACAAGTTTTGAAATATGTCTATCAATTAAGTCAAAAATAAAAGGGACTTTTGAACCAATTTTTGATTCCAAAAATCCCTTTAAAAATTACTT
>JAFPSY010000008.1:0-15601 GCA_017413585.1 Acholeplasmatales bacterium | reverse complement strand
TTTGGATTTTTATAATCTCTTAATAAAAATCCACATTCAAAAAGTAAAATATCCTTAGATAGAATCTCGGGTCTTGCTTCCTTATACCTTGTAACAATTCCGCCTTCTTTTTTTCTTTTATTCAGCATATCGTTCACCTTGCTTAAATTATATTAAAAAATATAATTACATGGCATCCATTTTTATGGTATAGTTTTTATTCATTAAGATATTTTTTATATAAATAAGCATTTACGAATGAGCCAAAAGTCTATTTTTTTTAGCCAAAAGTCTAAATAATGCCCGAAAGATTTCAACTTCTTGAATAAAAAGTATAATGCTTTTATAATGATATAAAGGGGTGATGCTTATGAAAATTTTAATATGTGAGGATCAAGCCATTTTGCTCGATGGCTTAATTTTGGCCTTAAGCAAAGAGAAAAGCTTTGAGGTTGTTGCCTCAATCAAAAACGCTAAGGATATAAGTCGCACCTTAAAAGAGGTGAAATGTGATTTAGTTCTAACAGATATTATCACAGAAGAAAAGAACAATGCCTTAAATTATATTAAAGAAATTAGAGATGCTTATCCTAATCTTAAAATAGTTGCAATTACAGGATTCCCTGACATCTCCTTCATGGAAAAAGCCAAAAATGTAGGAGTAAACTCCTTTGTATATAAGAATATCTCTACGGAGGAGCTTGTTAGTGTAATCAAAAATACAAGCACAGGCTATAGCGTATTTCCAAACAATGAAAAAACTAAGGATTTAATTGTATCTACTTTAACGGAAACAGAGCTTAAAATCGTTAGATTATATTCTAGCGGACTAGAAAGAGAAGAAATTGCTAAAGAATTATTTATGTCCAATTCTAGCTTAAAAAGCCATATTTCTCAAATTCTTTTAAAAACAGGATTCCCATCCTTAGCTCGTGTTGCAATATATGCAATATCTAATGGACTTGTCGTATTATGAAAGCAAAGATAAGATTTTTAATTTTAATTACACTATTGTCCTCCTTCTTTATTGCATTCCTTTTGGGAATGCTTTTTAAGAATGGATATTTAGTTGGTGGAGAATTCGATTACCTCATCACCTATATCCTAATGTTCTTCTTCTTATTCTGGGGAATATCTATCATTTATAGAATCCAGTTTTCTAAGGTTAGAACGATTATGATTCTTATTGTATTAACTAGCTTTTTATGGATAGCCTTAAGATTTATGAAGTGGCTTCCTAATATAGAACAGCTTTCCATTTATATTGATTATGCCTTTAATATTCCTATGATGGGGCTTCCGTTATTATTCTTAATCATTAATATAGAAAACTACTATCCAAATCTAAAAAGGAAAAAAGGCTTATACATAACTCTATTATCTATATACACTATTCTTATTCTCTTCGCATTAACCAATAGCCTCCATCATTTCGTCTATAATAATTACGAAATAACAAATCCTATAGATAATCCTAAAATTGTTGTAATCAAATATTCCTATGGAATAATGAATTATGTCATTTTAGCTTATTCCATCCTTTTATTGCTTTTTGGATTTTTTATCTTATTCCTAGGAGTATATAAAAGGTTAACCCTCAAGCAAGCATTCACTATAGGCTTACTTATAAGCTTATATTTTACTTATTTAATTTTATATACAATAGGGTTAGGCTTCATAAGAAAAACCCAATTCTTAAAGGATTTTGCATTAATGAACACAATCTTTCTATATTCCTTACTCGAGCTCACCATGTATTTTGGATTCATCCAAAATAGTGGAAGGTATGTATATAATTTTAAAAGATCTATGCTTCCTATAGGCATTTATGATGAAGGGAAAAACCTACTATATAGAAGCGAAAGCTATGATGAAATTAAATATTTAACAAATGATTCGAATTATCTATTTAAGGAGAAAAGCATTGGAGAATATAAAATTATCATTGAGGAAAATCTTTCTGAAATTATTCATTTACAGGATAAAATAAAAAAAGAAAATGATGAGCTATTAAAAAGTGAGACATTGCTAAGAAATATGCTAAAGGTAAATTATATGGAAAAAGCTATTAATTTTAGAATATCTCTTACTACAGAGATTAAAAGATTAATTGATGATAACCTAAAAGAAGTCCATAAATTAAGTGATTCACTACCAGATAGAATTAATGCAGAAAATTATAATGAATGTAAAAGAATCATGAAAAAAACGGCATTACTCTTGGCTTATATGAAGCAAAAATGTCTTTTAGTTTTACAAGCAAAGGAAAGACAAACCTTAAGCTATCAAGCATTTAATTTAATTTTAGATGTTATCAAAAATGATATTAAGGTTGTTGATTTTAATCAGGTAGCTATCAATCTCTTATTCAAAGAAGAAATTGATATTTATTTTGCAACACTAGTGAATGATTTTATAAATGATATTGTAAAGGAGTATTCCTTCAAAAATGTCTTTCTATTAATTATTATTAATCCAAATACCAATCAAGCTATATTAGAATTAAGTGGAATAAATGAAATCAAGGAAATAAAAAATTATAAATGGTTAAAAACGGAGGATGGAATTCGATATATTATGGAGGTGCATCATGAATAATATTTTGGATTTAGCCCCAACCATTAGGCTTCTTATTCTCTTCTTTATGATTATATCCATAGGCGCATTATTATCCTCCATAACCATTCAAATCATTTGTAAAAGAAAAAAGCTATATAACATATACTTAATTTCTATATTTCTTTCATTACTCATTTTATCTATAACGAGAACGCCAATAATAAGAGATATTCCTATACTTTTATCGACTGTTTTAAATTATGTATTAATAATCCCATTTTCTTTAGGAATTCTGTGCTTCATCCAAGATAAAAAAATGATTTATATTCTAGATTCCATATGGTTTTTGATAAATTTACCATTCTTTAGCTTTATTCCTTATTATGGATATATCATTTCCTTTTTATTTTCTTATATGCTATATAGATCCTTCATAATATTCTTTGATAATGTAGATAGAATTAAAATAAACCCTGGTGCCCTAAGCATTAAATACGCATTAGATGATATTAGTGAAGGAATTGCATTTTTCAATACCTTTGGACAAATTACCTATATCAATCAAAGCTTAAAGGATATATTAAAGAAATTAAATATCTCATCCTTCTCTTTAGGTAGCGATATTATTTCTTCTCTTCTCAATTATTCACTCACAAAAGGAAGGTATATAAGTGAAAATTCCTTTATTATTCATTTAGAGGATAAGTCTTATAAATTTAGCTTTGATCATCCGTTAACACAAATCGCATCCAATGATATCACAAAAGAAGAAATGCTTACTATGGAAATGATGAATAAAAGACAGCAATTATTCAAAAATAATGAGGAATTAACCCTAAAGCTTAAAAGTCTTGCCAATATCCAAAGGGAAAAGGAAATTCTTACTATGAGAGGACATCTTCATGATGATTTAGCACAAAAGCTTTCCATTTTGCATATGTTTATATTAAATGATGAATCCAATAATTTAGTAGAACTAAAGAATATGATTTCTATGTTTAAAATTAATCCTGAGGAGGCGTATAAAGAGGGGGATGTCAATGATTTAATCCATATTCTAGCCGAGGTTGGAATTAAGCTTAGTATTGAAGGGGAATATCCTAAGGAGGTTGAAATTCAAAAATTCCTAAATAAGGTAATAAAGGAAACAACAACCAATGCGATAAGGCATGGTAAAGCAAATAATATTTTAATTAACATAACCAATGATAATAAGAATTATTTCTTCTCTATAACAAATGATGGTATCATACCAGAAAATATTGCCTATGGTAATGGATTAAACAGCATCATAAGAGAGATAGAACAATTTGATGGTTCTATAAAAATAAATACCAATTCTTGTTTTAAAATTACCCTTAATATCCCAAAGGAGCATTAAATAATATTTATTAAATCTCATAATAAAAATACCCCTTGAGTCTTTCTAGATTTTCTCTAGTCCAACTATAGGGGTATTTTTTTTATAGATTTTTAATTAATTCATCATAAATATCCTTATAATGATCTCCAATGATACCAAAATCCATTTCCTTATAGCTCCAAATCGCTCTACCAATATGGTATTTTTCAAAGATATTATGGATTTCCTTTAACCAAATTAAACTAGATTTAGGATCCGCTCTATCAATAACTCCATATTCTCCGCAATATAAATAGGTATCCTGTTTTTCAGTATATAGGATAGCCTCTTTAAAGATTTCTTCAAATAAATTGCCTTTTAATAGCTCTATTGCGTCGTCTAATGTACCTAATGTACCATTGACTAAGGATGGACATACACCTGCAATAGCCTTATATTCTTCTATTGGCATTGGGTATTTGATTCTAAAATAAGTGGGCATCTTATCCATCCAATAGGCACCCTGATGAGTGAATGCCATAGGCTCATAACAATGAATATTAAATACGATATTAGAATCCTTTGGCTTTGGTATGTACTTCACTGCCTTAACGCTAGAATAGCCTACCCCACCAAATAAAATTTTAACATCCTTTGAATTTCTTCTTATCACATCGATACAGCGATCTGCAAGATCATTCCAAGCATCTAAAACATCAAAGCTTGTAACCTCATTTAGCATTTCAAACATCATCATATAAGAATATTTCGCATATCTTTTGGATAATCTATCCCAAATATCTAAGAATAATTCCTGAAGCTTCTTATCATGAAAGAAATCGCTAGAATATTCAAAATCATCAAAGGAATAGCCTGGTGCCTTATGTAAATCTAAAACGATATTTAACTCATATTTTTGACACCAAGAAATACATAAATCAATATATTTATATCCAATAGGATTATCGATTCTTTCCTTTTCCTTATAGATATTTTCAAAATCTACAGGTAATCTTAAATGGTCACAGCCCATTTCCTTAATTCTTTTGATGTCTTCTTCTTTAATAAATGTATCTATGTGAGATAATTCTAGTGAGCCCTGTGATAGCCACCCACCGAGATTTACTCCCTTCATATAACCCTTTAATTCCTTCATTTTATACCTCTAAACCAAAAGTATATTCTATGGTTTCATTATATTCCTCTCCCTTTTTAAGGATATCTCTTTTTTCCTCTAAAAAGGATGAATTGATTGTGTTTGGATGATACATGCATTCTAAACATACTGCATAATATGGCTTCATTGGAAGACGATTATTCATAATCTCATGTCCAACAAAATTACATGTATAAACAACTACCGTAGGGTAGGTTGTTTTTATTTTTAAGACTCTTTTGGATACATCATCCTTTAATATAACCTGATATCCTGATAAATCATCAAAGATATATGGAAAATCATATCCATTGGTATTATCCTTTATTTCCTTATCGTTAATATAATCCCCTATTTTATGCATATTTTTAAAGGAATATATTTTCTTACAAGGAACGATACCCTGTGGTAATAAATTCTTAATTTCCTCCATATTCGATGCGTTTATATAAAGCATATGATTCATTATATCTCTTTTGGCATTACCGCTTAAATTAAAATAGCTATGATTGGATAGATTAAGTAGGGTATCCTTATCGGATACACCCTTATAGGTTAAGGTTAGCTTATTTTCTGTATTATATAATCTATAGATTACCCTTAAATCTAAATTCCCAGGATAGCCTGATTCTAAATCCTTAGATTTATAATAGAATTCTACCTCTATATATTCCTCTAAATCGACTCTCTTATAAGAAAATTCCTTATAGCTTAAACCATCAAGTCCACCATGAAGTCCATTTTTATCATAGGATGGGATCTTATATAGCTTTCCATTTAGCTTAAATTTAGAGTCACTAATTCTACCTGCAGTTCTACCAATGGTCTTTCCAAGCTGGCTTCTTTCTGTATTAAATTCATATTTGTCCTTAGTAGTATAAATAATAGATTCAAATCTATTCTCATAATCTAAGGTTTTAATATCATATATAGAAGCTCCTACGGTAGATAATACTACCTCTGTATTATATTTATTTCTAAGTTCGATAAATTTCATGAATTAACTCCACCCTTTTTTATTAAGTCCCTATAAAAATAATAAGAATCCTTTGGAAGTCTTTTACCTGTTTTATAATCTAAATAAACTAAACCAAATCTTTTTTTAAGGCCACTATTCCATTCAAAATTATCAAATAAGCTCCAATAAAAATATCCCTTTATTGGTATTTCCTTAGATACATTCTCAAGCTCTTTTATATATCTTTTCATATAATCGATTCTTTGTGGGTCATGAACATGACCATCTAAGGAAATAAAATCTACATTACAAAAGCCATTTTCACTAATAATAATTGGCTTTTTATATCTTTCATATAGAAACTTGGGTCCATAATATAATGCCTCTGGCACTACCTGTAGCCAATCGATATTCCCCTCTGGATATCCAAAGCCAAATTCCTCTTGTTTTAGGTTATGATTCTCTAAGGTATAATAATTTCCTGTATATATATTTTGATATATATAATCAATTGGAGTAGATATAATTTCTAAATCCTCTTTTGTAATATTAGGTAATACATCCTTAAATTCTAAATAATATTCCTTTGGATAATCCCCTAAAAATATTGGATCAGAATATATAGCTACACTATTGGCATATTCCTTATATCGGTTTAAGCTAAAATATTTTTCCTTACATAAATCATATAATTCCTTATTATTACAAGATGGAATTTCAGGCCTTGAGCATGGGGCAAAGCCAACCGTAGAATTTAAAATATTCCTTCTTATGATTCTTACAGCATGTCCATGGCATAATAATAAATTATGAATGGCCCTAAGCATTGTTTTGTCATCATATTTAATGCCTGGCGCGAATAGACATGCATCATGGCCCATAAATAGAATACACTGGGGCTCATTTATTGTAATAAAATTCTTAACTAAGCCCGATAAAGCCTTCGTAATTACATCCGTATAATAGCTAAAATATTCAATAATTTTATCATTCGAAAATCCACCTAAATCCATAAGCCAGCTAGGCATATCCCAATGATATATAGTAACATATGGAGTGATATTATTTTTTAATAATTCCTTGCATAAATTTTGGTAATATAAAATACCCAATTCATTTGGTTTATTCTCCTTAGTTATAACTCTACTCCATGAAATTGAAAATCTATAGGCAGAAACTCCTAATTCCTTTAAAAGTCTTACATCATCCTTATATTTTATATAAGAATCACATACGATACTACCATCACTTTTATCTAAAATATTACCCTCTATTTTACAAAACTCATCCCAAATGGATGGAGTTCTACCATCCTTATCTATAGATCCTTCAATTTGATAGGAGGCTGTTGCACATCCAAATATAAAATCCTTATTAAACATATATTAAACCTCCAAAAAAGGCAATGAAAACCATTGCCTTTTAATTCTTAGCCCTTAACAGCACCGCTTGTTAAATTCTTCAAAATGAATTTTGAGAATACTAAATATACAATTAATAATGGCACAACGGCTAATAGCATAACCATATATACTCTACCTAAATCAAAGGCAGATGTATTCGATGGGTCATTTAAGATTGCAAGTGCTAGTGGAATTGTCTTTAAATTGTTTGGTGCGTTCGCAAGTAATAGCTGTGGAATAAAGTAATTATTCCAGCTAGATACGAAGGAGAAAATGAATTGAATTGCCAAGGCTGGCTTTAGGATTGGTAAAACCATACCATGGAAGATTCTAAGCTCATTGGCACCATCCACTCTTGCAGCCTCAACCATCTCCTTTGGTAGAATTGCTTCTAAGTACTGCTTAATATAGAAGAATACAATTGGAGATGCGATGGCTGGAATGATTAATGGAATATAGGTTAAAATTCCGCTACTTGGAGAGATTAATCCCCAGTCATTACACATCTTAACTAAACCAATTGCTCCAACCTGAGATGGAACCATCATAACTAATATGATGAATAAGAATGCTACTCTCTTTAGCTTAAAGTTATACATATGAATACCATATGCAGTTAAAGCACTAAAGTATACCGAAAGCACTGCAGAAATGAACGAAATTAGGAAGGAGTTAATCATACCGTTAACTACTGGAATTGGAGCATCTAGCATAGATTTCCAGTTTTCAGCAAAGTTTTTACCTGGTAATAAGCTGAATCCAGTTTGAATTTCTGCATGAGATCTTGTGGAATTAATAATTAATATATATAGTGTAAAGATACAAATGAAGGATAATAATATTAATATTGTATAGGCAATAATCCTTCTTATAATTAACGCTGCCTTTGCCTTAGTAGATAATGCATCATTTCCGGCGCCTCTTGTATCTAATACTCTTACATTTTCAATACTACTTTCCATTAGCTGTCACCTTCTTATGCTTTTTTGGAACTGCATCCTTGTAGGATACAAAGTATACAACAAGGCTTAATGCTGCAGTCATAATGAAGATAATTACGGAAATAGCACCTGCATCACCATAATTCTGGCTTCGAGTGAATACTTCATTCAAGTACATAACTAATGTTCTTGATGTTAAATTTGGTCCACCAGCCTTGTTGAACATTACGGCAACATCGAATAGCTGGATACCACCAATTAATGAAGTAATAAATACATAGATGAAAATAGGCTTTAATAGTGGCATTGTAATATCCTTGAATGTTCTAAATGCGCCAGCACCATCTACTGTTGCTGCCTCAAAGATATCCTCATCAATTCCCATTACACCACTCATTAACAATAAGGTTGTATTACCAAACCACATGATAAAGTTAATTAATCCGATAAAGATACGATTCCACTCTACCGATGCGGAAACATCAAATGGTTCGCTAAGCCATCCCCATTCCGTTAAAATATTCATAATAGGTCCTTGTCTTGATAATAATGTCATGAACAAGAAACCAAATGCTGCTGCCATGATTAAGTTTGGCATATAAATTACGGTCTTAAAGAATCTTTGACCTTTTATTTTTAATCTTCTATCTGTAAACCATACCGCAAGCAATAAAGATACTACAATCTGTGGAATAAAACAAATTAGCCATAAAAGTAATGTGTTTCCTAGATATTGCCAAAAATCAACAGTGGAGAACAAGTGTATGTAATTTTGGAAACCTACGAAATTAGGGCCAACCACATCAAGTAGCTCTGTACGGTATTCAAAAAAACTATAGAAAAAGGTTTGAAGTAAAGGCCATAAGGCGAATACAGCATATACTAAGAAGAATGGAATAATTAATAAATAACCCCATTTGGCATAATTAACCTTTTTTCTGGTTGTAGATAGTTCTTTTCTTTCTAAAACTGCACTTTCCATGCATGATCACCAACCTTACTTTAAATTAGGGCAGGCTTTTGCCTGCCCCTTTAAATTGCTTTAATTGCTTATTATTTAGATAACTCTTTATGAATATCAGTAACCTTCTTATAGAAGTTTTCCCAAGCCTTATCTTCAGTTACTGTACCAACAAAGTAATCCTTCATAGCTTCTTGAAGCTTTTCGTTGATTGTCTGATCATATGCAGAGATATTGCTCATATCAATCTTTGGAGCTGCCTGTGCGAATAATGCAACATGATTCTGTCCACCTAAGAAGTCTGAACCATACTTAGGGTCATTTGCAAGCTTATTCATTGCAGTCTTATTGTTTGTATAATCTAAAGTATCTCTTGTGATCTTTTCAGCGATTGTAGCATCACAAGTTAACTTCTTCATAATGTCTAAAATTTGAGACTTGTTATCTGTACCAGCAGCTGCTGCGATCCAAGTACCACCCCAGTAATAAGAAGCTGGGCCTTCACATACTCTATACTTACCAACTAGGTTTTCACCTGCATCATTCTTAATTTCAGCGTTGCCTGCTAATGTGAAGTTAATTCCCCAAGTTGAGAAGAAGAATCCAAATGTATTACCATTAATTGTCTGCTGAGCATTCCAAGAAGTATCCCATAAAGATGTCTTGTTGTTGTAGCCCTTATCAGTATATTCCTTAGTTTGCTTAATCCAAGCCTTTAATTGATCATCGATAACAATCTTTTTATCCTTATTTACTAAAGGAGCTTTAATGTTATTAGAGAATACACGGTATGAATCATCATAACCAGAAAGCATTGCATAGCCCTTTTCCTTCATTTGTGCAGCAACAGAGTCAAACTTAGACCAGTCTGCAACCTTCTTCTGTACTTCTGCAGGATCATGAGTACCTAAAACCTCATCTGCAATATCAGTTCTATATGCGAATAGACCTGGAGTTGCCTGCCAAGAAACACCCTTAAGCTTTCCATCAACAGATGCAATCTTCTTTGTATAATCATACATATCCTTAGTATCGTTATCAGTTAAACCTAAATCCTTAACGTCTACTGTATATTTAGAGTTTACATACTTTAAAGCATAATCAGCTTCGAATAAGAACATATCTACCTTATCGTCAGCCTTTGCAGTATCCTGTGCCTTTAATGCAGTATCCAAAGCGTTCTGATATGCTCCACCCTGGTTTGCAGTCATCTGGAATTTAACTACAGTTCCATCCTTTAATGTGAACTGCTCGTTCTTCTTATCCTCTGACTTAATTTCAGGATAATAATCTCTAAATCTAGAAATGAACTCGTCATTCCATACTCTAATGTTTAAAACCTTACCACCATCGGAAACAGAAGATCCCTGCTCACCACATGATGCTAAACCAAATAATGCTAGTCCCCCTAAAGCAGCTACTGCTGCACCAGTTAAAATTCTTTTTTTCATAATTCTTTTTTGTCCTTTCAGCAAATACTATTACTTTTCCCTTTTTATTTTTTGTCGTTTTTAAATGGTCAACACCCATTATATTTTTGAATAACTACTTCAATCTTCTCACAGTTTCACCTGTTTGAAGTCTCCCACTTACCAAAGTTCTATCCGCAATAGTGATCTTTGGATTTTCAATTAAACCAATAAGTTTTTTCGTTGCCTGAATACCTATTTCAGTAGAATTCTGAACATATGTTGTAATTATAGGTCTTAGTAACCGAGAAAGCTTAATTCCATCGTAACCAACAATACTTACATCCTCAGGAATCTTAAGCCCATGCTTTTCGATTTCCGTGATTCCTCCAAGTAAGGAGTAATCGTCTGGATACATAATTACTGTAGGTCTTTCCTTTAACGCTAATAATTCTCTTGTCGCTTCGCCACTTACCTTCGGTATATGATACCTTCCTTTCTTTACATATTCATCATTTACTTCAATCTTATTTTCAGCACACGTTTTATAGAAACTTGCAACACGCTTTTGCGTAACCGATGTATCATCACCTGTAATAAACGCGATTTTCTTATGTCCCATTTCCGCAAGGTAGTTTACTATGTCCTTAACACCTTGTACGTTATCGGATACTACAGATGCGACATCGTTGAATTCGTAATCTATTGTAACTGTCGGAATTTCACTGTCCACAAGCTGAACAACCTCAGGATCCCTGAAATCGACAGATGCGATGATTACACCATCCATGTTACGATATCTCGCATGTTCGTAAAAGCTTAAGTGGTCATGACCAAAATGGTGTGAGATAAATGTTATATCATATCCATGCTTTTCTGCCTCATCCTTAATTGAATTAAGAATAGCAGAGAAGTATTCGTGCTCTAATCCAGAACTTGTTTCATCTACAAATAGAACGCCTATGTTATAACTTCTTTTGGTTTTAAGCAATCTGGCGGATGCATTTGGAATATACCCCATTTCCGCTGCAACCTCACGGATACGCTTTGCCGTTTCTGGATTCAGATCGGATTCACCGTGCAATGCTTTACTAACAGAGGCAATTGATAATCCGCATCGTTCGGCGATATCTTTAATCTTTACCATAATAATCACCCACTTCTTTTCAAGGCTTCTTAAACGTTTTCGTACTTTTATTATATGTAAACGTTTTTTCTTTGTCAACACTTTTTTGAAAAATATTTAAAATTTCTTAAAATTGTCAATTTTTCTCATTTTTTTATGATTTTAGTGTTGATTTTCCTCATTTTCCTATATATAATGAAGAAAAAAGGCTTCCGTAAACGTTTATGTAAGCAATTGAGAGGGTTATAATTATGAAATATGGACATTTCGACGATAAATTGTGCGAATATGTAATAACGGATTATAACACACCTCTTCCTTGGATCAATTATTACGGCCAAGACGGGTTCTTTAGCTTAATGAGTAATACATGTGGGGGATACATGTTCTATAGGGACGCTAAGCTAAGAAGAATAACTCGTTTTAGATATAATAATGTGCCTAGGGATTATGGTGGACGTTATTATTATATTAATGATGGTGGGACCATCTGGAATCCAGGCTTCTTGCCAGTAAAGACAAAGCTAGATAACTATAAATGTAGACATGGACTTGGATATTCCATTTTTGAAAGTGAAAAAAATAATTTAAAATGTGAGCTTTTATGCTTTGTACCATTAGAGGATTTATGTGAAATTAATCAGATCACATTAAAAAATACCTCTAATGAGGTTAAAAATGTTACTCTACACGGAGTAATTGAGTGGTGCTTATGGAATGCTGTTGATGATAGCACCAATTTCCAAAGAAACTGGAATATTGGTGAGGTTGAGGTAGATGATACTACAATCTATCATAAAACAGAATATAGGGAAAGACGTAACCACTACTCCTTCTATCATACAAATCTTAAGCATGATGGATTTGATTCAGATTTAGATACATTCATTGGATTATATAATTCATGGGTAGATCCAAATGCTGTTAAAAATGCTACTTCTTATAATAGTGTTGCATCTGGCTGGGCGCCTATTGCTTCACATATGTTTAAAATTACATTAAAACCAGGTGAAGAAAAAACAATTATCTTCCAAACAGGATATGTTGAAAATGAGGATGATAAGAAATTTAGTGCACCAGGCGTAATTAATAAGGAAAAAGCATATCTTTTACAAGAAAAATATTCTACAAAGGAAGCTGTTTTAGCTGCATTTAAGAAATTAAATGATAAATGGAGGACACTTCTATCTACATTACATGTAGAATCAGATAACGACAAATTTGACCGTATGGTCAATATATGGAACCAATACCAATGTATGGTTACATTTAATATGTCAAGATCTGCCTCCTACTACGAAAGTGGTACAGGTAGAGGTATGGGCTTTAGAGATTCCTGCCAGGATTTACTTGGCTTCTTACATCTAATCCCAGAAAAGAGTAAAGAGCGTATTATTGATATCGCATCAATTCAATTCAAGGATGGTTCAACCTACCACCAATATCAGCCTCTTACTAAGCGTGGCAATGCTGATATTGGAGGAGGATTTAATGATGATCCACTTTGGTTAATTGCTGCAGTTAGCCAATATATAAAGGAAACTGGTGATTATACTATCTTAGACCATCCTACCCCATTTAATAATGAGGCAGGAAGTGAAAAGCCATTAATTGATCACCTAAGAGCTTCCTTCAACTTTATCGCAACACATAAGGGTCCTCATGGATTACCACTTATTGGTAGAGCCGATTGGAATGACTGTTTAAATCTAAACTGCTTCTCTAAGACTCCAGGTGAATCCTTCCAAACTGCATCCAACTTCGAGTCCGGTAAGGCTGAAAGTGTATTTATTGCAGGTATGTATGTATTATACGGAAAGGAATTTGCTGAAATTCTTTCAAGAGTAGGTCACAAGAATGAGGCAGAATATGTACTTTCTGAGGTTAAAGCTGTTGAAGAGGCAACCATTAAATATGGTTGGGATGGCAAGTGGTTCTTAAGAGCATACGATGCCTTCTGTAATAAGGTTGGAAGCCATGAATGCGAGGATGGACAAATCTTCGTTGAGCCACAGGGCTTCTGTACAATGGCAAGAATTGGTGAGGATTTAGGCTTTGGTAAAAAGGCTTTAGATTCCGTTCAAGAAATATTAACAAATGATTATGGTGTAGAAATTCTACATCCATGCTATAAGGAATATCACATTGAGCTTGGTGAGGTATCAAGCTATCCAATGGGATATAAGGAAAGTGGATCTGTATTCTGTCACAACAATCCTTGGATTGTTATTGCAAATACAGTGATTGGTAATAACGAAAGAGCATTTGATATCTATAAGAGAAATTGTCCTGCTTATTTAGAGGATGTTTCTGAAATACATAAAACTGAACCATACTGCTATAGCCAAACCATCGCTGGTAGAGATGCCAAGAATTATGGTGAGGCAAAAAATAGCTGGCTTACTGGTACAGCATCATGGACAATGTTTGCTGCAAGCCAAGCAATCCTAGGTATTAAACCAGATTATGATGGATTAAGAATTGATCCACATCTACCTAAGGAAATCAAGCATGCTACAGTTAAGCGTGTATTTAGAGGAATTACTTATAATATCACTATCAATAACAATGCCACTGGCAAGTATAAAATGATAGTTAATGATACACCTGTTGATGGAAACTTAATTCCATTCGACAAAAATACTTCCCAGCTTAATATTGTTATTGACTTATAATTTTTTCATATCCCTTCTGCAGTTCTCTCTCTCATACTTTTCAATGCAGAAGGTCTCTCCTTGTTTTTGTTTTAAGTGAATGACAATATTATATAAATGAAGCCAAAGAGCCCCTTTGGCTTCTATTTTTTTATTCTTTTTAAAAAGCTAATAATTCATATATAAACATATAAAAAGCCTGGAAAAACGCTAAAATCCAGGCTTTTTTTGCATAAAAAAACGGGTTACTTGGGGTTGGTCCTAAGTAACCCTATTCAGTTGGCTAATTAATCTGTAAAGCTTTTAGGTCTCTTACCGTAAAGGATGATATTATTATCCTCATCAACGATTAAAGCCTTATTTAGGTCAATATTAACCTTTACAGAATCACGTACATGATAATTTTGATCCTTAACATAGAACTTTAATTGATCATATTTAACAAGTGCATATTTATTAGCACCATAATCCTTTACATCTAAAACCTCAGCATAGAAGCAATTATCACCTTCATTATCTGTATTGAATAATACGGATAAATGAGTTTTTAATAGCTTCTTACCCTTTGTATTGAACATCTTTTGTGCAATATCAAATGGTACATCAAATGTCATAGTATCAAACTTAAATACAAGCTTTTCCTTAGATTCAAGTACTGGAAGTACATTGATCTTAGTTAATAAGCTAATACGGTCAATTTGATTATCCTGGCCCACAATCTTCATTTGAGCAACATTAATATCAAATCCAACCTTACCAGATAATTCCTGATCTACAGGTGTCTTTAA
Organism: Acholeplasmatales bacterium; assembly: GCA_017413585.1. Classification (GTDB taxonomy): domain Bacteria; phylum Bacillota_I; class Bacilli_A; order Acholeplasmatales; family Anaeroplasmataceae; genus Anaeroplasma. Next base: position 325 of record JAFPSY010000008.1, on the reverse strand, counting down.
GAAGGCAATATCCTTACCAGCTCTAATCCAATAAAGATTCTTTTTATCTACTACTTCCTTCTTTTCAATTACACCCTCAAATTCACTACCTAAGGAAACGGCATATGTAGGTACACTAACAGATACCTTACCATCCTTTACCTCATCTACAACTGCCTTTGGTAATTGTACGTGAGTATTGAAGATAGAAAGTACTCCACCAATAATTTCAGAATCATTTGTGAAATATTCAGGAACTCTTTGAATAACAGATTCCTCTGTATCAAAATCAAATAGATGAATACGTGTTAGGTCGACAGCTACTTTAATAATATCTCCAACCTTA
>JAFPSY010000081.1:0-1798 GCA_017413585.1 Acholeplasmatales bacterium | reverse complement strand
TGGTAACCAGGTTTTAATTTCTAGCGATGTATACGAGGTATTAAAGGATAGAATTACTGTAGCCGATGCTGGAGATAGACAATTCAAAAATAAAAAGGAGCCAATTAAATGCTATGAGGTATTAAGCATTGATGGCTATATTGATGAATAGATAAGGAGTCTTTGACTCCTTTTCCTTTTATCTTGAATTTAGCATTAAATTTCATTATAATATAATATATATGAGTATCTATGTGAGGTGTTCAGAATGAAAAAATTTCAACAAGCATCTGAAACTGAAGATTTATTAGACGAACTCTTAGAAGGCATTGACTTAAACCAACAGGCTGAGGAGGAAGAGGAAAAGGACATAGCCCAAATGGAAGAGGCTCCTATTTCTAATTCCGATGAGGAAAAGGGTAAATATAGTGGTGAAGCACTAGAAACTATCCTAGAAAGAGTTGATGCTGGCTTAATAGGCTCCTTACCTATTGGTATGGATCCTACAAATCGTCCTATTTTAAAAAGAGGAGATATCGCTCAATTAAGAAAGCCAAATAGACTTTTAAGGAAGGATTTTGTTTTCTATAAAATTGGTGAGGATTATTTCTTAAGAAGAATTATTAAATTTAAAGGTGATGATATTTATGTTGCAGGAGATAGAGAGCGTGAATATCATGTCATTCATAAAGAGAATATTGTTGCAAAGGTTGTAGGAAGAGAAAGAGGTAAAAAATATATTTCCTTTGGTTTCTTCCCTAAGGGTAGATTTTATACCTGGAGAAAGGTTAATTTAGCTTATTTAAGATTAGGTAATAGAGTAAAGACCTATGAATCCGATCAAAATGCTGAATCTCTAGAAGCAGCAATGCAAAAGCTTGAATCTCAAAACCAGCAGCAACAAACCATTCAGGCAAATACACCTGTAATTTCAGCAGATATCGACCTTGATTCCGATTTAGCTGCATTCATCGATCCAGATGAGCTTGTTCTTGAATTAAGAGAAGAACAAAAGAAGGCCGAAGAGGAAGAGGTTATCTATGTCGATGAATATGGTAACGAAATTAAGGATTATGATCCAAATGCAGAAGCCAATAAGGGTCAATTTGTCCAAGGTGGAGTAGAAGATGAGGATGAGGATTTAGATTCTCCAACCTTTAATCCAATTAATGCGGATATGAAGGAAGAGGCAAGCGATGAATTCGGTGATGGCACATTAACTGGTGATGAGGATGCACCACAAGATGATGTCATGGAAGATTTAAATAAAGATGAAGAATAATTAAAATGGTTGTAAATATAGATTCATTCTATATCAGCAACCATTTTTTTATTTAAAGATTTCAAAAAAAAGCATATAGCAAGTAACAAAATAAATTTTTTTATTATATAATTAAAAAAAGAGATTTAAACGATTATAGTAAAAAGATTAAAAGTATAATTATGTAGATACTCCTATGTACGTATGAACCTTATTTTTATAAAATTAAACCTATCAGTTTAAGAATCGAGGTATTCAATATGAAAAAAAGATTAAGCATATTATTAGGCTTTGGATTATTTCTCCTTGCATCCTGTGGTAATGAGGTAAAAACAAATACAACAGAAATAAAGGAATCTACCACTGAAACAACATCAGTACAATCGACAACAGAATCAACACAAACAACAACAGAAATCGATGAATTTATCACATTAGATGAAATAAGAGAAAAATATTATCAGAATAATAAAATAGAATTCATTGAATATTGGTACCTAGGAGGATATACAAGCTCACCTTTTATCTTCAAAGAGTCTTCAAATGATGAAATAATCC
>JAFPSY010000080.1:0-7514 GCA_017413585.1 Acholeplasmatales bacterium | reverse complement strand
TTATATTTACCCAGTGAGGAAGAATTGAAAGCTGAGATAGAAAATCAAAAAACAATGTATTATTTACAGCATAAAGATAGACAACGTGTTTTATGAATATAGATGAAATTAATAGAGTTATTAATTTAATAGATTAATCGTAGAATAAACTAGTAATCGAATTTGTATTTTAAAGAAAAATTTTTTAATAATGTTTTATTGGCATTTGAACTAGATTTAAAAATATTAAGTAAATAACAAAAAACAGCTTCAGAACTATTAATTCTGGAGCTGTTTTAATCTCTTTATGGCGTTCCCGATGCGATTCGAACGCACGACCTTTCGCTTAGGAGGCGAATGCTCTATCCTGCTGAGCTACGAGAACAAATAAAATTGAATCGATAAGATTATACAAAATATTTAATTTAAAATCAAATCATATAGAATTATGAACTTTTGTATGGTTCTTGAATGTTTGTACATATCATATACGAAAAAAATGCTGAAATATAAAAAAATAGTTAATATTTTTATGGTTACATGATATAATATTTTTAAATTTTTGAAAATGATTTGAGGGGATTATATGAAAAAACTATTAATCGGTAATGCCGCAGTTGCACGTGGTGCATATGAGGCAGGGGTAAGTGTTGTATCCTCTTACCCAGGAACTCCATCAACAGAAATCACTGAAAGTATGGTCCAGTATAGTGAAGTACAAGTAGAGTGGGCACCTAATGAGAAGGTAGCAGCAGAGGTATCTATTGGTGCATCTATGGCAGGTGCAAGAGCAATGTCTTGTATGAAGCATGTTGGTATGAATGTAATGGCAGATCCATTATTTACGGTTTCCTATATTGGTGTAAATGGTGGTTTGGTATATTGCGTTGCAGATGATCCGGGAATGCACTCAAGCCAAAACGAACAGGATTCTCGTCATTATGCAAAGGCATCTAAGGTTTTAATGGTTGAACCTAGTGATTCAAAAGAATGTAAGGAATATACAAAGCTAGCATTTGAGCTTTCTGAAGAATATGATGTTCCTGTTTTAGTTCGTTTATCTACAAGAGTATCTCATTCTCAAGGCTTAGTAGAATTAGAGGATAGAATCGATTATAAGCTTAAGGATTATGAAAAGAGTGTAGCTAAGAATGTAATGATGCCTGCAATGGCTATAAAGAAGCATGTTGTTGTTGAAGAAAGACAGGCTAAGCTTGTTGAATTTGCAAATAAAACTACACTAAATACTATAGAGAATAATGGTAAAAAAATTGGTGTAATTACTGCAGGTATTTCTTATATGTATTCTAAGGAAGCCTTAGGTAATGATGTGGATTATTTAAAATTAGGTATGGTATATCCTCTACCTACAGATCTAATTACAAATTTCGCTAAGAATCATGATGTTGTATATATCATTGAGGAATTAGATCCATTTATTGAGGAGCATGTAAGAGCCTTAGGCGTAACGAATGTAAAAGGCAAGAATGAATTTACATTATTAGGTGAATATACACCTGCAATGATTAAAAAGGTAGTACTTGGTATAGACCCAGTACCATATAATAAGCTTGAGGAAGCTATTCCAGGTAGACCACCTGTAATGTGTGCAGGATGCCCTCATAGAGGTACATTCTATACACTAAAGAAGCTAGGCTTAACCGTTTCTGGTGATATTGGCTGCTACACCCTAGGTGCAACAAAGCCATTAGATTCTGTTGATTCTACAATTTGTATGGGTGCATCCGTATCTGCAGCCTTTGGTATGGCCAAGGCTCGTGGTAAGGAATTCACTAAAAAATTAGTTTCTGTAATTGGTGATTCTACATTTATACATTCTGGTATTACTGGTTTAATTGATATTGTTTATAATAAGGGAATTAATACAGTAATTATATTAGATAACTCAATTACAGGTATGACTGGTCATCAGCAAAATCCTACAACAGGTAAAACCATTTATTTAGAAGAAACTGTTCCAGTAAATTTAATTACTCTAGCTGAGGCTGTTGGTGTTAAATCCATTCGAGTTTGTGACCCATTTGATGTAAAGGCATTTGAGGCAGTAGTTAAGGAAGAGGTTGCAAAGGATGAGCCATCCGTTATTATTGCGCAAAGACCTTGTGCATTACTTAAGGGTGTTAAATATACAGGTCATTGTAAGATTACAGATCAATGTAAGAAGTGTAAGCAATGCTTAAAGCTTGGATGCCCTGCAATTTCCATGGTAGATGGTGTAGTTAAGATTGATGAGACACAGTGTAATGGTTGTGGACTTTGTGTGAATGTATGTCCATTCCATGCAATTGTAAAGGAGGAAGCATAATATGAACATTATGATCGTTGGTGTTGGTGGTCAGGGTACATTACTTGCTTCAAGAATCATTGGTAATGTAGTTATTGAATTGGGTTATGATGTAAAGCTATCTGAGGTTCATGGTATGAGCCAAAGAGGTGGTTCTGTTGTAACCTATGTTAAATATAGTGATAAGGTATATTCTCCAATCGTAGATAAGGGAGAAGCAGATATTATTCTTGCATTTGAAATGCTTGAAGCTTATAGAGCTCTACCTTATTTAAAGATAGGTGGACATATTATTGCAAATACGCAAGAAATTAATCCTATGCCAGTAATTACTGGTGCAGCAACCTATCCAAAGGATATTGATAAGAAATTATCTAAAGTAGCAAATACTACCTTTGTTGATGCAGCAAGCTTAGCAAAGGAAGCTGGTAATATTAAAGCAGTTAATGTAGTATTACTTGGTGTTATGGCTAAAAAGATGGATATAGCTTATGATAAATGGATTGAGGTTATTAAATCTACAGTTCCAGCAAAATTATTAGATGTTAATCTAAAAGCATTTGAGCTTGGCTATAATTCTAAATAAATTCATACTACAAATTGATTTTGAAATTAGCCTATGCTAAAATAGAAGAAATATTTTTAAATTGCGTTGATAAAGAAGAAGTAGTTATATTTCGGATTATAAGAGAGATAGCGGTAGGTGAAAGCTATCATGAAGAATATAATGAATACATCTTTGGAGCCTCTAGCTTAAAAGGCTAGACGGGTGCGACCGTTATATCGTTAATGAGGCTATTATTTAGTAAAATAAGGTGGTACCACGGTTATAATCGTCCTTTCTGATGGAAGGACGATTTTTTTAATTCAAGGAGGGAAATAAAAATGACAATTATTGATTTTTTAGAGGATAATGCCAAAAAGTATGGTAATGAAGAATGCTTAGTTGAAATCAATCCTCAAAAAAAGCCAGAAAGCTATCGTACCTGGAGAGAATATAATTTAGTAGAGCCAGGAAGAGCTAAAGAGGTAAGAAGAAGTATTACCTGGAGTGAATTTGATGAGCTTGCGAATAAAACAGCAAATTTACTTTTGAGTAAGGGTATTAAGAAAAATGATAAGGTTGCAATTCTTTTAATGAACTGCTTAGAATGGCTTCCTATTTATTTTGGTATATTAAAGACTGGTGCACTAGCTGTACCCATGAATTATAGATATACCACAGATGAGATTAAATATTGCTTAGATTTAGCAGATTGTAGCTGTTTAATCTTTGGTAATGAATTCATTGGTAGAGTTGAGCCTATTGCTGACCATACACCAATGGTAAAGACATTAATCTATGTTGGTGAAGGTAGTGTACCATTTGCGGATACCTATTTAGAAATTATTGACTATTTTTCACCAGTAAAGCATGAGGTATTATTGACAGAGGAGGATAATGCTGCAATTTATTTCTCCTCTGGTACTACAGGCTTCCCTAAAGCCATTAGACATCTACATAAGGCCTTAGTGCATTCTGCAAGAGTAGAGCAGAAGCATCACTTCCAAACACATGAGGATAATTTCTTATGTATTCCACCACTATATCATACCGGTGCTAAGATGCATTGGTTCGGTTCATTAATATCTGGTTCTAAGGCAGTTTTACTTAGAGGAATTAAGCCAGAATGGATTTTAAACACAGTATCTGAGGAGCACTGTACTATTGTATGGCTTTTAGTTCCTTGGGCACAGGATATCTTAGATTCTATTGATAGAGGAGATATTAAGCTTAAGGATTATGATTTAAATCAGTGGAGGCTTATGCACATTGGTGCACAGCCTGTACCACCAAGCCTAATTCAAAGATGGATGAAGGTATTCCCTTCTCATCAATATGATACAAATTATGGATTATCGGAATCTATTGGACCTGGCTGTGTTCATCTTGGAGTTGAAAATTTAAGCCATGTTGGCGCAATTGGCGTTCCAGGGTTTGGCTGGGAGGTTAAAATCATGGATGAAGAGGGCCATGAGGTAGTTACTCCTGAAGAGGTTGGAGAGCTTTGTGTTAAGGGGGATGGTGTAATGGTAGAATATTATAAAAACCCTGAGGCTACAAAGGAATCTATTAAGGATGGTTGGCTATATACAGGAGATATGGCTAAGCGTGATAAGGATGGTTTCTATTATTTAGTTGATAGAAAGAAGGATGTCATCATCACAGGTGGAGAAAATATTTACCCTGTACAAATTGAGGATTTCTTAAGAAAGCATGAAAAAATTAAGGATTGTGCTGTCATTGGATTACCTGATCAAAGATTAGGCGAAGTTACCTTAGCTATTATTGAGCTTAAGGATGGGGTAATGATGAGTGAGGATGAGGTAAATCAATTCTGTTTTGATTTACCAAGATACAAGCGTCCAAAAAAGATTATTTTCGCTAAGGTATTAAGAAACGCAACAGGTAAAATTGAAAAGCCAAAGCTAAGAGAAATCTATTCTAAGGTTCGCTTAGTAGAAGCAGAAACTACAAGCTAGGAGAATGAATTATGGATTTGGCGATTAAGATTATTTTTATAGTTATTTTCTTTGCAGTAACTCTATATATTGGATATTACTGTAGAAGAAAGGCAACAACAAGCCAAGACTTTGTGCTTGGCGGTAGAAACGTTGGACCATGGCTTTCCGCATTTGCCTATGGTACATCCTATTTTAGTGCAGTAGTATTTATTGGTTATGCAGGATCCTTTGGCTATGCCTTTGGTGTTTCTGCCTTTTGGATTGGTATAGGTAATGCGCTTGTTGGCTCATTCTTGGCGTGGGCGGTTTTAGGTAGAAAAACTAGAATAATGACGCAGCATTTGAATTCATCTACAATGCCTGAATTCTTTGGTAGAAGGTTTAATTCTAAACCACTTAAAATAGCTGCATCCATTATTATCTTTGTATTCTTAGTTCCATATACTGCAGCATTATATAATGGTTTATCTTATTTATTCCAGGTATGCTTTAGTGATGCAGTACCCTATTGGGTTTGGATTTTAATTATTTCTATTGCGACTGGAGCTTATGTAATTGTTGGTGGACTTATGTCTACTGCAATTAATTCAGCAATCCAAGGCGTTATTATGCTTGTTGGTATTTCTTTAGTTGTTATTTTCTCATTACAGCTTAATGGTGGCTTGATGGGCTCTATGGAGGCCCTTGCGACAGGGGCAAATGGAGGATGGCAGTTTGCATCCTTGTTCGGTCCAGATCCCGTTCATTTAATCTTTGTTGTAATATTAACATCCCTAGGATGCTGGGGATTACCACAAATGGTTGGTAAGTTCTATTCTATTAAAAATGAAGGTCAAATAAGAAAGGGCTCTATCATTTCTACAGTATTTGCGTTAGTAGTAGCTGGAGGATGCTATTTCTTGGGTGGCTTTGGAAGAATTTTTGCGAGCGAAAAGTCTGCAACTATTATTCCAGAGATTGTATCGAAATTAAATGTAGTTATTGTTGCGATTGTTATTGTTTTAGTTTTAGCAGCATCTATGTCTACCCTATCTGGATTAGTTCATACAAGTGCTGCAACGGTAACCTTCGATTTAATTGGCTCTAAAAAGGAAGTATCTGAAATTACAAAGATGAAGCTTTTAAAAATCTTTGTTGTATTCTTTATTGCAGTATCTGCAGGCTTAGCAGCCTTCCAAACCTATGGCCCAAAGGAATTAACTAAGGATATTGCTTCCTTGATGGGAATTTCTTGGGGTGCCATTTCTGGTGCATTTATTGGACCATTCTTTTATGGATTATATTGGAAGAAGACTACAAAGGCTTCCGTTTGGGCATCCTTTACCTTTGGTGTAGTAATTTCAGTAGTAAGCTTAATATTATCTTTAACTGGTGTAAACTGTAAATTAATGGCAAATAATATCTTATGGTTTGATTTTGCAGATTCCATATATATGGGAGTACTTGCGATGGCAGCAAGCTTTATTATTGTTCCTATAGTATCTAAATTTACAAAGAAGCCAGAGAATGTGGATGAAATATTTGCTTGCTATGAAAGACGTGTTGTTGTTCCTGAAGGAGAAGTATTAGTAGATTCTAAGGATAAAATAGTTTTAGAAGAAGTTAAAGAAGAGGCTTCCGCCTAATGATTATTGATTTTCATACACATGCATTTCCTGATTCTATTGCTCCTAAGGCAATCCCTATATTAGAGGAAAAGGGTAATTTATGTGCATATACGGATGGTACAATTTCTGATTTAAGAAAGAAAATGGAGGAGAATCATATTGATTATTCCTTAGTTTTGCCTGTTGCGACAAGTCCAAAACAGGTAAAAAGTATTAATACCTTTGCAATAGAGGTAAATAATAAATATAAGGAAACACATATTTTATCCTTTGGTGGATTACATCCAGATTATATAGACTATGAAGAAGAAATTATTCGTCTTAAGGAATCAGGTATTAAAGGAATTAAGCTTCATCCACCATATCAGGATACCTATATAGATGATGTGAAATATATAAATATCATCGATAAGGCCTTTGAATTTGGTTTAATTGTTATTCTACATGCAGGAATTGACATTGGAATCCCTGGAGACCCTAAGGTTACTCCAGATAGAATTTTAAATATGATGAATGGATTACATCATAAGGGTAAGCTCGTTTTAGCTCACATGGGATCTTGGGGGTTATGGGATCAAGTATATTCTAAGCTATTAGGTAAGGATATTTATATAGATACCGCATTTAGCTTAGGGTATTGCTATCAAAAGGAAAAAAGAATACCATTATTATCTAAAGAGGATTTCAAAAGATTCGTTTTAAAGCATGGCGCAGATAAAATCTTATTTGGTACAGATTGCCCATGGGCAATCGGTGCACCTTATATTGAATTCATAAAGGAATCTGGAATTCATAAGGAAGATATAGATAAGATTTTAGGTGAAAATGCATATCACTTACTTGAAATAGAGGACTGTAAAAATTAATTTTTTTACAGTTTTTTTTATAATCGTGAAAATTTTTTTAAGATTTTGCCTATTTATTTAATGAAAGGCGAAAAAGCTAATCAAAAAATAAATAGAAAAGAGGACAAAAAATGACAGAAAGATTAGAGGCCATCGGCCTAACCGATTATTATTTCAAGGAGCTTATTAAAAGAAAAAAGAATTATTTAACTCTATTACTAAATGGTATTTGTAACTTAGATTTAAAGGAATCCGATATTACATTAACGGATA
>JAFPSY010000079.1:0-10659 GCA_017413585.1 Acholeplasmatales bacterium | reverse complement strand
TATTAAATGGAGTTGCAATAACCATAGAGTCATCCATTAATTCCTCTAGCTCAAAATGAGCATTCAGAGGAGAATTATCATAATAATTCTTGATAGATACATCTATGGTTCTTCTTTTATCCTCATTCACAAAATGAATAAAATAATTCTTATCCTTCCATGTGATATCTCCTATAGAGGAGTCACATGGAAAATTTGTTTTACTCTTTGTAAGAAATTTCATACTACTTCTAGTAATATAGGTTTTCTTTTCAAAATCTAATAAGGATACACTTCCAAGCCCATACAAATAATTATCCGCAATAGTAAAGGCAATACCATGCTTATTATTTCCAATGTAATAATAATCCCATTCCTTAACTCTAGATTCCTTTGCTTTAATTTTACTTCTATCATATTGCTTTACCATTCTATAGGAAAAGCCAGCCTCAGATAGATTTCCCTCATCATCTAGTAATGGTCCCTTTTTTAATTCATTTTGCATAAACTCACTCCCTATTCATTTAATCGTTTTATTTACATACATTTTACCACAAAAGAGGGAAAAGAAAAGGGAGCATATGCTCCACTAGTCTTGATATATAGCTATATTTTTAATTGCAGCTCTTGAATTATTACCCTCAATAACAAAGATAAACTGTCCACTAAAGGAATTGAAGGATGCTTCAAATTTATTATTCGTGATATTGCCCTTATATAAAATGGAATAGGTTTCATCCTTTAATCCTACGATATAGCAATTACTAATTGTTCCATAGGTTGCAGATAAATTAACAGTAACACCAATTAAATTTTCACTAGAGAATTCACATCTTAGGTAGTCACCAACACCATTAATACCAAAGCTAGAAAGGCTTGTGCTTGATACCTTTTTACCGTTTGTACCAAGCCTAAATTCGCCACCACTAATATATGCACAAGAGGCAAAGAAGGTAGCATTTGATGCAGTTACAGTCACATTTGGAGTGAAGGCACCATTGCCACTTACGGTTGTAAAATCATAAACCTTTGATGCATCATCATCTGCCATATTTCCCTTTAGGTAATCGATTTGGTATTTTGCACTACTTAAGGCTTGGTAATTCGAAACATATAGCTTTTCTTGGGCATTTAAGGCCATTACCTTAGTATAAATAGAATATACAGCTTCTTCATTCTCAAGTGTAATTAAGGAAGGTAAGCTATCAATTTCTTGAATGACGTTATATACCTTTTCTTTATTTATGGATAAATCCTCATAATTACTATCAAAGGCTAAATTTACCCATTCTGGGTGATCAATAAATGGGTTTCTATTTGCTTGATAGCTATAGATAACCTCATTTCTTCTTATTTCCTCATCCGATACTGGATCTTGATAATGCCATTTTAAAAGAGTGGATAATTTTCCAATATTACCAATGGTAGAGCTTGTAGAGGTAGGAATTTCATCTACAATTTCTAAATCTAATGTTGCATCATTATATCTAGCCATCATATAGAATATCGCTCTTGCGCAATCTCCCTTTGCCTCATCTCTAGGTTCGAAGCAGCAATCCTTAATCCAGGAATTGCCATATCCATCACTTAATACCTCACCTGGATTATTTTTTACCTCATCAAAATCTAAATCTCCCCTTGCGTTATTTGCTTGATTTTGTGTTGCCGTTAAATGATGACAATCGGTATAGGCAGGATTGGATTCTGAATTAAAGCCATGGGATTTTGGCCAAGTATGCTCTCTATTCCATGTTGAGCCTTGACCTGATTTTGGAATAGATAAGCCTGTATAGATACATACAATATTGTCTTTATTATATGGGTCCTCATCTGCTTCCTTTAAAATATCCCATGCAGCACTATAGGAATATTTTTGATAATTCTTAGATATTACCTTAGTTAATGAATTTATAAATTCATCCCCCTCTAATGTTATATCTACATCCTTATAATAATTGTTTACCTTATCTGGTAATACTCTATAGGATAATTCAATTTCTTTCGTTGTTTCTGTAGTTGTTTCTGTAGTTATTTCTGTAGTTGTATCTGCAGTAGTTTCTGTAGTAGGTGTTGCTTCCTTTGTTATACTACAGGAAGCTAAGGCTAAAACAGATACTAATGGGAATAAATACTTAATTTTCATTATTCTCCTCCTTGAAATATTCATAAATCTTATGAGCTAAATTGGAAGGCATTCCTGCCTTCTTTAATTCCTCTATAGAAGCATTTTTAACATTATCAATAGTTGTAAAATATTTAATTAATGCTTCCTTTCTCTTTGGTCCTAAGCCTTCAATTTCATCTAATCGCGATTGGAAGAAGCCCTTAGCCTTTTGGCTTCTGAAGAAGCTTATCGCAAAATCATGTACTCTTTGAGATATATCGGCTAAGAGTAAGAATACAGGATCATTTTTATCTAATGGTATTAATTTTTCATTAAAGAAAATAATCGTTGCCTTATGATGGTCATCCTTTTGAATACCCATAACTGGAATATTTAAATTTAATCCATCTAATACCTCTTTGGCTGCATGAACCTGAATTTCTCCACCATCCATGACAATTAAATCTGGAAGAGTAGAATTTTCCATAACTAATCTTAAATATCTTCGATAGATTACTTCCTTCATGGATTCATAATCATTTGCTCCAACGACCGTTTTAATATGATATTTTCTAAATTCCTTTGGTGCAGGCTTACCATTGATATAGCATACCATACCTGATACAGGGTATTCACCAAATAAATTGGAGTTATCGAAGGCTTCAATACGCATAGGTGGATTTATACCTAATAATTCACCTAGCCTATCTATAGTTTCTACTCTCTTTAAGACTTGGTTCTTATATATATTTCTTTTATTTTCTAGATTATATTTGGCATTATATACAGCCATATCTAACAATTCCTTTTTCTTACCTAATTTGATATCTACAAAAGGAATTTCAAGCATTTCCTCAATGTTTTCTATATTTATACCACTAATACCTATTTCCTTTGGCTTTTCATTAATTTCATAGAATTGCCTTAAATAGGATAATACCTCATCCTCCTTTTCATCATAGGAATTAATGATGGTTTGATGATTTTGTACAATAGAGCCTAAGCGGGTAATAATAATATTAATGGATAAATCTCCATTATCCTCATATATACCTACATAATCTCTTGCGGTTAAATCATTAATAGATATCTTTTGTCTTTTTATTGTATTTTTAATCGATTCAATTAAATCTCTATATTCAATAGCCTTTTCAAATTCTAAGGAATTCGATGCAGCATCCATCTTTTCATTTAATTCCTTTAGGATATCCTCTGCATCTCCATTTAAGAAGGATGCAATCTTATTCTTGTATATAGAATAATCAAATTGCTCCTTGATAATACAAGGACCTAAGCATTGATGCATATGATAATATAGGCATTCCTTATCTGGAATATGGCTACATTTTCTCAAAGGATATAATCGATTTAATAGATTGACTGTATCTCTTGCAGCACCTACATTAGGGTATGGGCCAAAATATCTTGCCTCTCCCTTCTTTCTTTTATTTCTTGTAACGATTAATCTTGGATGAAGCTCATTCGTTAGGGCAACATAAGGATAGGTTTTATCATCGGTTAATGCAATATTATATTTTGGATTATATTCCTTAATTAAATTAATTTCCAAAACAAAAGCCTCAAGCTCACTTGAGGTAATAATATAAGTAAAATCTCTAATTTCAGATACAAGCCTAGTGGTTTTCGCATTATGTGCGCCATGAAAATAGCTTCTTACTCTATTCTTTAAATTCTTAGCCTTACCAACATATATAATTGTTCCATTTCCATCTCTCATTTGATATGAGCCTGGAGAATCTGGTAATAGCTTTAGCTTTTCTTCTATGATACCCAAGAGAATCACTCTCCTTGAATTTTATCTTTAATCTTTTCCTTAAAATCGAATAAGGAAAGCTTTAAATGCTCACTTTTTAATTTTATTTTTGTAGATGCATATTTCATATCTAGGAAGCGGAAGGATTTTTTTACAATATTAGAAGAAAAATAATCCTTTAGCTCATCTAGCTTATCCTTAGTTTCTAAGGTCTTAGAAACAATAGAATCTCCAATCGTTGCTGCCATAGCCTCAAGCTTCTTAAATACCTTAGCAATAGATACATGCTTAAGAGTAGATAATACACTATCTGTTAAAACTAATGTAAATAGGATACCTGATAGTATATAAAAGAATATAAGATTAAAATTCTCTATTCTTGAAACTAAATTCTCTACAACAAAGGGATGTAATAAATACATCACCAGCATAACAAGTATGGCAAACATCGTTGAATTTCTTAAGCAAACTCTACCATTAATATTTAAGAATTTATCACTATAATCCCACCATCTCATATGGAAGATTAATTCCATAAAGAAGGAAACAATATATTCAAGAAGGGATGTTAGGATAAATCCTGCAACAAATACCAATATAGGACTATACCATGTATTTAAATTATAAATAAAGCTTAAGGATAAAAGGATACCTATAGCACCAAAGCCATAAATAGGCACTAAAGGACCATATAAATAGCCTCTATTCGTTATTTTCTTTGTACAAATAAATACATAAATAACCTCAGCAATATACCCTAAGAAGGCATAAATTATGAAATATAAGAAATATTTAGTTAAGGATTCCATAATATACCCCCTTTAGATGATTATACTACAAAGAAAAGAAAAAAATAACCCGAGGGTTACTTTTTACTTAAAAGTCATTTTTGTTTGGCCATTTAGAATCTCTTCTAATGCCTGTCCTACAGGCTTAACACACATACCATCCTCTGCAGCAGTCCATTCCTCTTCTTCAATGATATGAGCTCTTCTTGCAGCTGCGTATGCTAGCTTATATTTAGAATCAATAACCTTTAATAAATCATCTACAGATGGATAACGCATTCCATCATAATCTTTCTTTGACATAATTAGTCCTCCAAATCAACGAAATTATTATACAATAAACTCTATAAAAAATCTAGTGATTTTATTCATCCTCACCAATAAGCTCCATATATTTATGGATGGATCTTGCTGTTTTCGCATGCTCTGCACGAATGATAGCCATAATACGGTCAGCCGCATTCGAAACCTCATCATTTACTACGATATAATCATAATATTTTGCAAGCTTAAATTCTCTATTGGCCTTTTCAATTCTTTGCTGAATAACATCCTCAGATTCTGTACCTCTTTTTCTTAAGCGCTGATATAGTGCTTCCTTTCCTGGTGGTACAATGAAAATCATTACGCAATCTGGGACCTTCTTCTTTACCTGAAGTGCACCCTCAACCTCAATCTCAAGTACAACCTCCTGACCATCCTCTAATCTTTCATTTACCTTATCTAGTGGTGTACCATAGAAATTTCCAACGAATTCCGCATGCTCTAGGAACTTACCTTCATCAACTCGCTTTAAAAATTCCTCACGAGAAACGAAGTAATAATCGATTCCATCTCTTTCGCCTGGTCTTTTCGCTCTTGTCGTCATAGATACACTATAGGTTAAGTTATGCTTTGGCATTTCAAATAATGCTTTACGTACGGTTCCCTTACCTACCCCTGATGGGCCAGATATAACAACTAGAAGTCCTCTGTCATTCAGCTTCATGATTTAATACCTCACTTTTTGTAAATAAGTTTACTATAACAAAACTAAAAATTCAACCAATTAAAGCTCATCAATTTCTTTTGATAACATAAATACGCTTTCAATAACCTCATGGATGATCTCTGATTTATGAGAATCCACCTTAGTATTGTATTCTAAATAGATAATTCTATCCTTAAGCTTAGCCATTAAATACTTACTTTTAATATTAAAGGCGTTTATTTTATTATATAAATCTATAGTTATATCCTCTTCTACATTTCTTACATTAATAATTATAGATAATTCCTTAGTAGTACTATCTATTCTATAGTATGGATATAGGCTATATCCTTCATTTGGCATGACAAGCTCAAAGGAGCCCTTGCCATCATCATCTAAGGATACAGAAATATTTTTTGCCTCTAGGGTCTTCTTTACCCCATCAGAAAGCTTGGTGTTTTTTGGTTTTTTTTGATCTGTATCATTCTTTTTAAATAAGTCCAAAAATCCCATGAACTATCGCCTCCTATTAGATATATTTTACTATTTAATATTTTAAAACACAAGATAATAGAATTCCATTTTAAAAAATGCTATACTCTTACTGGTGATTAATGTGAGCTTTGATGGAATACTACTAGAAAAACTAAATAGGGAAATAGAATTCTTAAAGACAGGTCGTATTTCTAAGATTAATGAAAATGGAGATACCGACTTTATTTTTACAATTAGAAAGGAAAGAATCAATTATCAATTGATGTTATCCTTCTCTTCGGATTATTCAAGAATTCATTTAACGAAGCATATTTATGATAGTGTATTAAATCCTAAAAGCTTTACTATGCTTTTAAGGAAGCATATAGAAGGCTATTTCATCGATGATATCATCAACTTTGAATGTGATAGAATCCTATATTTTAAATTATCTGGCTATAATGAATTATCCGATTTAAATCATAAATATTTAATTTGTGAGGTCATGGGTAGATATTCCAATCTAATATTGACGGATGAAAATTTCATTATTATAGATGCTTTAAAGCATGATGGTATAGGAGAATATAATAGAACGATATTACCTAATGCCAAATATGAATTCCCATTAAATAATAAAATAAATCCAATGAAATTATCTAAGGATGAAATTATAGATATATTCTTAAAGAATAATCCTAAAAATCCAAAGGAATTAATGAATCTATTTAATGGAGTATCCTTAAATATAGCCTACCCTGTATTTCAAAATGATTTCCATGCAGAAACATTCTATAAATATCTTCATTTAGATAATAAGCCATCAACCTTCAAAAACTTTAAGGATAAAATCGATTTTTATTATTACCCACTAGAGGGTAATATACTAAAGGAATATGATTCTATATCCTCTATGCTCGATGATTATTATTACCAAATGGATTTAAGGGCTAAGGTTAAAATTAAAACAAATGACCTTCACACATTTGTCAAAAGACAAATCACTAAATTTGAAAATAAAATCGAAAAGCTTGAGGCTCAACTTTTAGATACTGCCTCTGCAGAGAATTATAAGCTATATGGAGAATTATTATTATCCTATCCTAATATTAAAGAAAAGAAATCCGAGATTTCTATATTAAATTATTATACAAATGAATATATAGATATTAAATTAGATCCTAAGTTTACTATTCTTGAGAATTCAAATAAATTCTATAAGAAATATCAAAAATTAAAATCCTCGGTTACCTATATTAATGAGCAAATGGAAATTGCTAAAAATGAAATTGAATATTTCAAGGTCATTGATTATCAATTAAAGGATGCCACCATTAATGATGCCTTAGAAATTCAAGCAGAATTAATTAATGGTAAATATTTATTTAAAAATACTCCAAATAAAAATAAAAAGAAGGAAAAGCCTAAGCTTTTAACCTATATTTTAGATAATGGTACATGTATTACTGTAGGTAAAAATAATATCCAAAACGAATATTTGACACATAAGCTTGCAAAGCCTAATGAAATGTGGTTTCATATAAAGGATGCACCAGGGAGCCATGTCGTTGTACATAATTCCTCCGAATTAAATGAAGAGGAAATTAGAACAGGAGCTATGCTTGCTGCATATTATTCTACCTACCAGGATTCTTCTTCTGTGCAGGTCGATTATACAAGAATAAGAAATATAAAAAAGATTCCAGGAAAAAGAGCATGCTTTGTAAGCTATACGCATCAGCAAACCATTTATATTGATCCTGATTCTGATTTTATTTATAAATTAAAGGTGAAGAAATGAAAAATGAATATAAGAAATTTGGATATTATTATGAAGAAATCATGTCTAGAATCAATTATGATTTATGGCTTGAATTTGTAGAGCCATACCTATCTAAGGGAGACCGTGTATTAGATTTAGCCTGTGGTACTGGTACATTTTGTAATCTATTAACCTTAAATGGCTATAAGGCAGATGGACTTGATTTATCAGAATCCATTATAGAAATTGCAAGAGAAAAGAAAAGAATCAATCGATTAGATATCGATTTTAGAGTTTGTGATATGACAAACTTCAAAACAGAATATAAATATGATATGATTACATGCTTCTTTGATTCTATGAACTTTTTAACAAGCAAAAAGGATATTAAGAAAATGCTAAACTGCGTTGTAGATAGCCTAGAAAATCATGGCTATTTTGCTTGTGATATCTATTCTAAGGAAATGCTTAGAGAATATGAAAATAATGAGCTTCATGAGGATCATGATACATTTAAAATTGATTGGTACACAAGACAGGTAAAAAAGAATGTATTAAAGCATGAAATTACCATTACAGAAAATGGAGATTCTCCATTTACAGAATCCTATTTAGAATATTATTACGATATTGAGGATATCTCTCATAAGAATTTAAAGCTTATTAAGGTTGTAGGTGACTTTAATGAGGATTTAAAGGATGAGGATGAAAGAATACTTCTTGTATTCCAAAAGATTTAAAATCATAAGAAAAACCAACACGTTTGTGTTGGCTTTTTTTGTTAGTTTAACATACTATTTACTTCTTCTATTTCTGATTGAATCTTATCATATTCCTCTTTTGAAATAATACCCTTTTTCAATTGATTCTCCCTTACAGGAATAGATTCTTCTATTTTTTCTTTATAAGTCTTTAATTGATCCGTTAAAATTATTATTTCACTTTCATAAATATCTTCGCTTATAAGTCCGGATTTCACCCCATTTTCAAGGTCTTTCTTTCTTTCCTTATACTCTTGAACACTTGAAATTAATTTATTGTTTATAGAAGTGATGAATTGGTTACTAGTATTATCAGGTGAAGAATGCTTACTATGAACAAACAATAGAATTGCTGATACAATTCCAAATGCATTAAACATTAATCCAAATAATGTAATAAACGCAGCAGCTGTAGGTTTCTTTTCAATATATTTTCGTCTTAGAATAAAAGTCACAATAGTAAAAACTAAAAGTATTAAACTAAGCGCGGTAAAAGGTAAATCCTTTCTCCACTCGTGATCCTCAGGCAACGACAGAATTGTAATAAATCCCCATACTCCAATAGCAGAAACAATTAAATTTATAGCGAAGCCAAATACAAAAAAAATGTTAGAGGTGGTTTTTGAGGAAGTATTTGTTCTTTCGATATCATTATTCTCATTTTCAATCATAAATAATCCCTCCTAGTGTATTTTTTTTAAGCAATAGTTAAAATTCTACAGTTCCATCATTTACTGTATGGAAATGTGTATGATAGAATTCCTTAATTGCCTTTACTAGGTCCTCTAAATCCCTAGCCCCTGCAGTTTCATAGGAAGAATGCATAGCAACCTGGGCAAGACCAATATCTACAGATGGAATAGATACCTTAGTTTGACTGATGGCACCTAGGGTAGATCCACCAGGTACATCACTTCTATTTGTATTTAATTGGTATCTTGCACCACTTCTTTCGCATAATACCTTAAATATAGCTAAGGAATATGCATCCGTTGTATAGGAGCCTCTTGCAGCATTTTTAACAACAATTCCTTCATTCATGTAGCAAGCATTCGTTGGATCATATTTTGAAGCGTAGGATGGGTGGAAGCCCTGTGCATTATCTGCGGAAATGAAATAGCTTGATGCAAGGCTTCTTTTAAATTCCTCGCTAGATAATCCTAAGGATAATGTAATTCTTTCTAATAAATCATATAAGGTAGTGCTTGCTGCACCCTGTCTTGTTGCAGAACCAATTTCCTCATTATCAAATAAGCACATTACATTTACACTACCCTTTGCTGGTACTTCAGATAATAATGCATTTAAAAGTCCATAGGAGCATTCTAGGTTATCAATTTGAGGCGCCATAACAAATTCATTATTAGGTCCTACAAGCATTCCTCTATCTAGTAGAGCTAAATATAAATCATAGGATAATATATCTTCCTTTTTAACATTTAATTCCTTTGCAATTAAGGCAAGTAAATCACTATTCTTATTATCCGTTAATATAGGTAGCATTTCATTTTGTGGATTAAATGCATAGCCCTTATTTAATTCTCTATTATAGTGGATAGAGCAATTAGGAATCATACAAATCGCTCTATTAAAGGATAATAATTTCGTTGTTACCTTATTATTCTCCTTAACCATTACTCTTCCGGCAATATTTAATGGGCGGTCAAGCCAGCTCATAAATATTGGTCCACCATAAACCTCTGTATTAAGCTTAATATATTTACCTTGATCTAATGTGAAATTAGGCTTTAGCTTAAAGGTTGGTGAATCTAGGTGTGCTGCAGTAATATTAAAGGATAAATCTCTATAATCCATTGGGATTTCCCATGCAAATACACTAGAATGATTTCTTGTGAAGAAATATTTTCCTCCTCTTGTTAAATTCCATTCCTCTGCCTCATGTAACTCAATATAGCCATTTCCTTTTAAAATATTTGCTATTTTATTTGCTGCATGAAATGCAGTAGGGGTATCCTTAATAAAATCTAAAAAGCCTCTCATTTTTTATTCCTCCGTCTCTAAGATTGCCATAAAGCAGGTATTGGAT
>JAFPSY010000078.1:0-8795 GCA_017413585.1 Acholeplasmatales bacterium | reverse complement strand
GGATGCATCGATGGATGCATCATCCGTAATAATGTGTACACCGCCAATAAGATTAGGATTAATTTCATTTATAATTTCAATTTTCATGTTAGGATATTTATTCTCAAGAGTTTCCTTAAATTCCTTTAATCTTTTTGACTTAATCTCATCTGCAGAGATTAGCTTAACTCTCAAAATACTATTATCCTTTAAAACAAGCTTTTCATATTCCTTATATATATCATTTACCTTATCAAAGCGATTATGGTCAATTAATACATATAAGAAATGAAGAAATGTTTCATCTAAGGAATGATATACCTTATCAACGATTCTTTTCTTTTCCTCCTTATGAATAAAGGGTGAAACTAAAATATCACTAAATTCCTTAGTTTTTGTGTCTATAACTGCATTAAAGCAATTTGTAAATACTTCGATTTTATTTTCTTCCTTAGCTAAATCAAAAACTGCCTTTGCGTATTCACTTTCTACCACTCTTAGCAGCCTCCTTTAAGAATATCCTCTACAACATCTAAATACTTATCCTGATCAATTTCTCTTGCAACAATCTTTTCTGCTGCCTTAAAAGCAATATCAACGATTTCTTTTTTGATGTCAGATTCCATATTCTTCTTTTCTTGTTCAAGCTCTAAAGATAAATTATCCATTCTTCTTTTTGCTTCTTCCTTAGCAGAATTAATAATTTCATCTCTTCTTATATTAGCTTCCTTTTCGGCCTGATCGAGCATTTCCTTTATATGATTCTTAGCCTTATCTAGCTCATCTTTCATATCCTTTTCAACTAAAACAGCATTTTCCTTAGCTATTTTAGCATCCTCAAGCTCTTTATCAATTGCAGCTCGACGAGTCTCTAAAATGTTTGTAATTGGCTTCCAAAACAAGAAACGGATAGCAATAAATAATATAAGAGTGGCAGATAGCTGTACAACTAAATCCATAAGCTGTGATGGAAATGCTTTTAATAAAGCATTTGGATCTGAAATAAGTGCGATAGGTCCTAAACCACCTTTAATTGCAGCCTTAATAGCCTTTACAGCACTATCTATACTTAAAAACATAATCATCTGCCATAGCTACAATAGTAGCTTCCTTTCTTCTAATATTAGTTATTAGTACTGAATACAATTAAAATAGCGATAATTAAACCGTATAAACCTGTTGTTTCAGATACTGCCTGACCGATTAACATTGTAGTACGAATGTTACCTGCCATTTCAGGCTGACGAGCCATTGCATCTACTGCGTGTGCAGCAACATTACCTTCACCGATAGCTGCAGCAAAGCCTGTAAATACGGCTAAGCCGGCACCAATATATTTTAAACCTTCACCAACAGATACACCTTGATTGAAATTTTCTGCTGCCTCAGCTAGGAATGTTAAAACAGTATTAAAAATAGTCATGAAATTCATAATTTTTTTCTCCTTTTAAATTATTTTGAATATATTTTTTCTTCATCTTTAATCTTCATAGATGTAAAGATAACAGACAAGATAACAAATACTGCAACCTGAATAATAGAGAATGCAATATCGAAAAGTAAATTGATAAATGGCATTATTGGAATAGACCAATATTCAAACATCTGCTTTATCAATATAGAAATAGCTGTACCTGATATTACATTACCAAATAGACGAAGCGCTAAAGATATAGGTAATGTAAATTCAGAAACAATATTCATCGGAAGCATTACTGGATTTGGATCCATAAAGGATTTTAAATATCCTAAAGGCCCAAGTGACGCTATACCAGTAGCTTGTATTACGAAGAATGTACATAATGCCAAAGCGAATGTAACTATTACATACGCTGTTGGATTTTGCAATAAATAAACTGCGCTTATATTCGCGAAGAATATAAAGATTGTAAGGGTTAAAAACCACGGTGAATAAGTCTTCCATCTTTTACCAATAGAATCCTTAATAAATCCGTTCATTAAATCTACAAGCCATAAGAAAGGTACAAGCCATAATGGTGTTTTCTTTAATGGGTCAACTTTCTTTAATATGAAAAACAATATAAGAAAGAATATAACAAGCCCAATAGTAATATAAACGCTTGAAAGTACAGATGCGTTCATATTATTTAAATAATCTTTAAGTGAACTCCAATCCAAAGTCTCACCTTCCTTCCTTAAAAATGATTAAAATAATAATAAATACAACCTTAACTGTCATAAAGCCACCTAATACCATCAATGTAATCTCAAGCAAGCGATCCTTATGAAAGTTATAAGCTAAGATATAAACTATAGCTAAAAATAGAATAATAACAAGTATTCTAAGACCATACCACAAAAATGAATTCTTCTTCGGGTGAAATAGAGCCTTTTCTATATCATTCTTTTGAATTCTATAAAAGCTTCTATTTTGTATCACCATAAGAAGATGAGTAATTAAACCCATAATTACACCTATTGGGTAATACCACCAATATAAATGGAATATACCCAATATTGTACTTACAATAACAAGGAATAAAAGGATAATACTATAAAAATATAATTTATTCTTCTTTTCCATCTAAATCCTCTTTTTTCTTTTCTTTTTCTTCCTCCTTAAGAAGATACAAAAGATAAGTAATAAAGGAAAATAAGCCAAATATCAAGCCAACTACAGCAAGTATGATAGGCCATGGGGAATCCTTATTGATAAACCAACCAATAACAAAGCCCAAAATGGTAAGAATTCCCATAGAAAATATTCCTTGTGTTGCTAAAGTATAGGTTTTAGCTGCTTTGCCAAGTTTCACTACCTTGTTCCGAATAAACGGTCTCCACAATCTCCAAGGCCTGGCACTATATATCCCTTCTCATTTAGCTTTTCATCTAATGAGGCAAGATAAATAGGTACATCTGGATGATCCTTTTGTAATGTCTTTACACCCTCAGGTGCGCCAACTAATCCTACATAACGGATATCCTTGCAGCCTCTTTTCTTTAGCATAGTGATAGCTGCACTTGCGCTACCACCTGTAGCAAGCATTGGGTCAACTAATAAGACAATAGACTCCTTAATCGTATCTGGGAATTTTGCATAATACTCATGAGGCTCTAGGGTTGTTTCATCTCTAAATAAGCCAATGAAGCCAACCTTAGCTGTTGGAATCATACTTCTAATTCCATCCACCATACCTAAGCCTGCACGAAGTATTGGTACGATGACAACATCATTTGCAAGCTCATATTGAATGCTCTTACAAATTGGAGTTGTAATCTCTACTGGCTTAAGTGGAAAATCTCTAGAGATTTCATAAGCCATAAGTCCTGCAATCTCATTTACATTTTGATAGAAATCCTTTGTATTAGTTTCTGTCTTACGAATATTTGTTAGCTTATGTTTAATTAAAGAGTGGTTCAAAACTGTAATGCTCATATCTAGAATTCCTCCTCATATTTTGCAATCTTTTGAATTCTTCTTTCATGTCTTTCATTAAAGGAGAATTCAGTTTCTAGCCAAACATCTACAATTTCATTTGCATATACCTTACCAGTATATTTTGCAGATAGGGCTAAGCAATTCGAATCATTATGTAATCTTGTAAGTAAGGCGGCATCCTTATCATGGACTAGGGCACATCTTACACCCTTAACCTTATTTGCAATGATAGACATACCAATTCCTGTAAAGCAAATGACGATTCCTCTATCGGCTACCTTATCCTTGATATCCTTTGCAACCATATAGCCATAATCTGTATAATCACAAGAATCCTTTGTATAGGTACCACGGTCAATAACCTCATGACCTAGTTCCTTAAGATGAGCGATAACACTATCCTTAAGCTCTAATGCGGAATGATCACAACCAATTGATATTTTCATACATTTTTAATCCTTTCTCAATAAATTTAACACATCAATTCATTATAACACGAAAGCACATACTTGAAGAGGTTTTAGAAAACGTTTTTTTGTAATGTGTATATCGATTTTCAAAAAAAATGAAAAGAGGGCGTTTTGCCCTCATAATCTAAGCCATTTGAATTTGCTTTTTATACTTTAAATATTGATATAGCTTAACAATATAATTCTTAGCTACTAGGAATACTCCATCGACTAAAATAAAGCCTAGTCCATAGGAGAATGGTTCAATACCAATTCCTCCATTATCCATGAAGGATGGAACAAGCTTATAATAGCTAAATAGCAATACGATAAAGAACATAATGGTCATAGTAACTATAGAATATAGAAAATATGCTAAAAAGCCTAGGAAGCCCTTAAGATTTAATACCATCCACTTATGTGTATTATTTCTTCTATTGTTCATTAAATGAGCTATATGCTTAATACCATAATTCAAAAGGATAGCAAGGAATAAGGATACAAGAACAATTGCACGAATGGTAATTGCATAATCCTCATAGATATCCGTTGTTTCCTTGGAAAAATTGATACCTAAGTCTAAGCCACCAATCAATATGAAGAAAACGGCAGCCGCAGCTGCCCAGAACTTCATAAAGGTAATAATTAATCCAGATGGAATCTTAGATAATTTATCGACTTGATATGGCTCTATATCGCCATATTCATCGATTTCTTCCTTTTCTTCTGTTCTATTTTTCTTCATCTTATCTTTCGTCGCCCTTCTCATATGCACGGTTATAATGAATGAAACCTAAAACACATGCAAGTGCGGATAATCCATCAGCGATGAATAATACAATCATAGAGCCCATATAATTGCTAAGGAAGTTAGATTCATATCCACCACCAGCAATTTCAAGCTTATATAATGTACCATTTACTTCAATACCAGTATCATGATATGTCTTGAAATAGGTTACTGCATATACATATGCGATAGTTAAACCAATCATAACTAATGTAATGATGGTTGCAGAAACTACAGACCCCTTGTTCTGCTTGCTATTGAATGCAAGTGCAATAAAGATATTTAAAATACCAAGTAGCATTAAAATAAAGATTACAATACCTGTATAGTCATAAGACATACCAGGAAGCATAGCTGTATATTTAACTAATTGTCCTGATTCTTCTACGACATAAGAATAAGTATAAGTTAGCTGCTTAATAGTTGCAGCATGTACGGATAGGAATAAACCGATAAGGATTCCTCCGATTCCTAGCATGAATGCAGGAAGCTTCATACGATTGTATTTAAAGCTTTCTACAATGCTAAGACCAACTGTTTTAAGGTACTTGCCGAAGTTCTTAAAGGCTTTACCAGCCTTTCCTTCCTTCTTTGGGACCTGTTCATATCTACTTTGATCCATGAGGTACCTCCTTATCTAATTCTCTTAGTTGTTTCTACATCGAAGAAATGAGCCTTCTCCATATCTAAGGCAAAATCAGCCTCAGTTGCTTCAATTTGGTTTCTTTCAGCTACCTTAGCAATGAATTGGTCTTCACCAAACTTAGCATAAACTAGATTATATGCGCCTAAATATTCTGTATAATCAATACTCATATGAACGGTAGAATCCTTGAATTTAGCAAGGCTCTTCTCGTCGATATATACATATTCAGGACGAATACCAAACTTAACCTGCTTACCTGCATAAGAGCCTAAGATTTCGCTTTGATGCTCAGTTAGCTTTAGCTGTACACCAGTTGCATCATGAGTGAAATACTCTAAAGCTGGATCAATTGTACCATCGATGATATTCATTGGTGGAGTACCAATAAATCCTGCAACGAATAGATCCTCAGGCTTATCAAACATTTCCTTAGGAGCTGCAATCTGCTTTACATAACCATCCTTCATAACAACAATTCTTGTTGCAAGAGTTAATGCTTCAACCTGGTCATGAGTTACATAGATAAATGTAGTATTTAATCTTTCATGTAACTGCATTAATTCCTTTCTCATAGAACCTCTTAGCTTAGCATCTAGGTTAGATAGAGGCTCATCTAGTAAGAATACGATTGGGTTACGAACAATTGCTCTACCTAAAGCAACTCTTTGACGCTGACCACCAGATAGCTGCTTAGGCTTTCTATTTAAATATGGAATTAAGCCTAAGATATCTGCAGCCTTCATAACTCTTGCATGGATTTCAACTGGGTCAATCTTACGAATTGTTAATGAGAATGCCATGTTATGGTAAACAGTCATATGTGCATATAGTGCATAGTTTTGGAATACCATTGCGATATCTCTATCTGCAGGAGCTACATTGTTCACCTTTTTATTATTGATAATTAATTCACCGGAAGAGATTTCCTCTAAACCAGCAATCATACGTAATGTTGTGGATTTACCACATCCAGAAGGACCACATAGTACGATGAATTCGCCTTTCTGGATTTCGATATTAAAATCATATACTGCATGGAAGCCATTTGGATAAACCTTGTTGACGTCCTTTAATATAACTTCTTGTGCCATTTTTCGATTCCTCCCTTACTTTGTTTCCTTTAAGCTGTCTAAGTATGCTGTTAATTTCTTTGCCTTTAAGAAGCCAATTACACCACCAACGATCATTAAGATACCTGCAAGTACTAATAGGATAATTGCGATTAATCCTCTTATTGTACCATCCGCTGGTAACCAGTTCACCTGACCGTCGCTGTTAATAATAGTTGCACCTAAGAATCTTGAAGCATTATTCATAGCCTCAACATCATCAGCAGCCTTAGCTGCTACATATGCACTATAGTTTGTCATTAGCTGTAGAGGAATCCATAGGATACGGAAGAAACAAATAACACCTAAACCAATTAAGTAGAATGAACCTCTTACTTGATAAGTCTTAGCTTTTTCGCAGCATAGGAATCCAAATAACAGAATAAATACATTTAAAATAATTTTGAAGATGACCTGGAAATTTTCAGGATTCATACTATTCATACAAACAAACGCTGCAAGTAAGCTTAAAGCTACACCACTTAAGCCTAAGGCATAAGCTAAACGATTGTTTCTATATCTTAGCATTTCGATAGAATTCTTTGTGATTTCCAAATCGGACATCGCATTAAATGATGATTTCTTTTCTAGTTCATTAATCATTATTCTCTACCGCCTTACTTAAAATTTCTTGTCTTCTTTCCTTAGTTCTCTTAAATTTAGAGAATGTTAAGATTAACATGAATAAGGAATATGCAATTACAACAATAATTCCAATCATATAGAATACAAGTGTTGTGCTTGTAACATAGAAGTAGCTTGCTAAGGCTTCCTTAGCTCCAGCTGCACCAGCTGCTTCTGCAGCTTGGTATGCTGTTGTTCTCAAATCGGAATTTTGAAGTACTGCAACAGAATTAAACAATTCTAGATTTGCGCCTAGAGTACCCATTGCACCAAGTAATTGAATTAATACAATTACACCGAATACAGCAGTTGCAAGTGTTGCAACAACACTCATAAGCACATTTGTACCATAATAAATCTTTCTCTTGTGGTTTTGGAATAGGAATAGTACTAATGCAGCAACTACAAGAACAATTCCAAACCATAGGATTAGGTTGTTTACGACATTCAAAGAATTTTGGAAATCATAAACGACTGTTTTATGATTGTTGAAGTTATCACCAATCATATCATAATAATCATATAATAATGTCTGATCCTGATTTATAGCATTTGTCATTTCCCTAGAGGCATTTTCAATACCTGTAGCGTCGACATTTACATAAACCGTATTATACTGTGTTTTAAATGGTAACGCAGAAATAATTACTGCTCCACCTAAGATCAGAAATATTAAATGAATGAGTTTCATATGTTTTAATAATTTTTTCATTTTTAACCTCCGATATTATTTGCAGTTTATTTCTCGTTAATGTATCCAGGGACACATGCATCGCCTAAGGATCTTGCTAATAACCATAAGCACTTGCTGTCTCTTGCAGACATCTGAGTGAACATATCCTTATAAGTAATCTTGTTTCCATTCTTAGCAGTCTTAATTACATATAGGTTTTCATCTGTACCAGCAGAAATCTTTTGAGCTGTTGCCTCACTATAAGGTGTAACAACTAGGTTTACCCAACCTTCGTTCTTATTTACCTTATTTGTAGCCCAGAAGCCTGTGATACCATCCCATGCACCATTTGTATCTGTAACAGCAGTTGAGAATTCTGTTGGAACACTACGATTCCAAGTGAATGTAGATGCTGTTGCAGTATCTTGTGCATTCGATAATGCATGCTCTAATACGCCAGCAGCGATAGCCTTATTGATATTTGTTAAACCAACACGTCCATATTGATTTGTAACCTGTAGATTTAATCCAGATAGACGAACATAACCGATACCATGAGTAGCTCCAACATAGCCTCTCATAAAGCTCCAGAAATCCATCTGTGAAGATGCAAGCTCAAGTCTTGTATAGTCACTAATGATTGCATTAGCCTCACCAGCTACTAATTCATTAGATACCTTCTTGCTATCAAGTGTACTATTCATCCAGTAATTTTCTGGACCATAGTTCTGAATTAATTGACCAACACCAGAATACATGAAATCCATAATTCTTAATGCTGCATCAACACTATCAGATGAAGCAGGAATTGACCAAGATGTAGTCTGTAGGGATCTATTAGATTCATAGTAACGAACTAAGCTCTTGCCTGTAGTAATGGTAATACCATTTTCATCATATAAATGCTGCTTTGCTGTATTTCCATCTGTTGTCCAATAAGTTCTTGGAGGTAATACAGAACGAATACCATGAGTGTTTGCGAATTCTGCATCATTAGCCTGTGCTACGATAGATGGATCATCATACATCATGAAACCAAAGGATGGATTTTCCTTAGTCTTCTTGAAATACTGATCATAGAATCTAGTAGATGTAGGTGTTGCACTAGAAGCATAGAAATTATCT
>JAFPSY010000077.1:0-13679 GCA_017413585.1 Acholeplasmatales bacterium | reverse complement strand
TCTTATGAAAGTTGGAATTATTGGTGCTGGTGCATCTGGTCTTGCACTTGCATCACAGCTTGAACAATTAAATATAGATTATATGCTATTTAATAAGGGGAAGGTTGGAAGAAAGATTCTAGCCTCAGGTAATGGTAGATGTAATATTAGCCATAATTCCTACAAGGGTAGTGATTATTTTGATAACCCCCTAGCAATTCATATCCTAGATCATAATTTTAAGGATGTCTTTGAATTCTTTAATTCTATAGGAATTTATACAAAGACCGATAATGAGGGTAGAATGTATCCTATTAGTGAATCGAGTCAAAGTGTATTAAATATATTACTAAAAAATATTCACGAAAAAATTATCGATATTGAAATTGATTCTATAAAGAAATCAAACGATAAATATTATTTAAATGGATGCTATGGCCCACTCGATAAAATTATTCTTGCGACAGGCTCTATTGCATCCTTTAAAAAGCCTTATCTATCTTTAGATTTTTTTAATGATTTAGATATAAAATTTAATCCATTTGTACCATCCTTAGTTGGCTTTCAAACAACAAAAAAGATTAAGGCTATGAGTGGAGCTAGAGCGAAATGCCACTGCGCTCTAATTCAAAATAAAAATATCATTCACGAAGAGGATGGAGAGGTAATATTTAAGGACAATGGTATTTCTGGAATAGTTATCATGAATTTATCTGGCTATTATCAGCATTTAAAGAGTAAGGCTGATGCAGTTATAAAAATTGATTTTTCCTATAATAAGGATTACCCAAGCTATGAATCTATTATTCAGCCTAAAATATTAGATTATTTACTTCTAAATAATATTGATGTGCATTCCCTATATATTCCAATTCTTGGTGTATATGATTTTGAATTTGCACAGGTTTGTAAGGGTGGAATTGATATTTCTATGGTAAATGACAATTTATCCTTAAAAAAGGATAAGAATGTATTTGCTATGGGTGAAGTATTAGATGTGGATGCGATTTGTGGTGGATATAATTTAATGTTTGCCTTTGCATCAGCAATAGAAGTATTTAAGGAGATTAAAAATGAAATACAAAATAAGTAATTTTAAAGTATCTCCAAAGGATTATAAAAATTTATATAGCTTAATACAAAATAAATATCATTTACATGATTTTAAATATAGAATTCTTCAAAGATCTATCGATGCTAGAAATAAGGATAAGGTCTTCTTACTTTATAAGCTTATGGTTGAAACAAAGGAAAAGATTAGTGGAGGTGATGTTTCCATATATAAGGATGAATCCATAAAAATGGAATATCCTATATGGAAATATTCCGATAGACCTATCATTGTTGGCTTTGGTCCATCGGGTATGCTTGCTGCATTGTATTTAGCAAGATGTAAGGCAAAGCCTATTATTCTTGAGCGTGGATCTAAAATAGAGGAAAGAAAGAAAAGAGTTAAGGAATTCTTAGAAAATAAAATATTATCTCCCAATTCTAATGTTCAATTTGGTGAGGGTGGAGCTGGTACTTTTTCTGATGGAAAGCTTACAACGAATTTAAAGGATCCTTTGATTCAATTCATTTTAAATGAATTTTATATTCATGGAGCGAAGGAGGATATCCTATATGATGCAAAGCCTCATATTGGTACGGATTATTTAGAAATTATTGTTAAGAATATAAGGCTTGAAATTGAATCCTTAGGTGGAGAATTTTATTTTGATACCAAATTTGATAAAGTGATAGAAGAAAATAATACTGCCATAGTATATGCTAAAGGAGATAAGGAATATACCTTTAAAACGAAGCATATCCTACTTGGAATAGGGCATTCTGCAAAGGATACCATAAGGTATTTATATAATGAATTAGGTCTATCTATGGAACAAAAAAGCTTTTCAATGGGAGTAAGAATTGAGCATAAAAGAGAAAAAATAGATTATGCACAATATGGTAATTTTGCTAAATATTTACCTGCTGCCTATTATAAGCTTGCATCTCACAATAGTAGTGGCAGGGGAGTATATACCTTCTGTATGTGCCCAGGAGGCTATGTTTTAGCCTCTCAATCCGATTTAGGTACGATTGTAGTCAATGGAATGAGTAATAATGAAAGAGAAGGAGAAAACTCAAATAGTGCCCTATTAGTTGATGTTAAGCCTTCCGATTATGATAAGGGAAATGTCCTTGATGGTATTGATTATCAGGAAAAATATGAAAAGCTAGCATTTGAATTATCTAAGGATTATAGGGCTCCTGCAAATTTAGTTAAGGAATTTATGGAAGATAAGGTAGCGAATTCCTTACGTAGTATAAATACAACCTATCCTCATGGATTATTCTTTACAGATTTAAATAAGTGCTTACCAGATTTTGTTATAGATAATATAAAATTTGGTATTCAAGAATTCGATAAGAAATTACATGGATTTAATGATCCAGATGCTATATTAATTGGTATAGAATCTAGATCATCTAGTCCTGTAAGAATATTAAGAGATTTAAATAGAAAATCTTCAAATCCATATATTTATCCTATGGGAGAGGGTGCAGGGTATGCTGGAGGAATTACTTCAGCTGCACTTGATGGACTTAAGGTTGCAATGGAAATTATAAATGGAGAATCAATATGAGTGATTTAGAATTATATAGAGAATATAAAAAGAAATTAAAGAATTATGAATATGCTTTATTCATCATTAGCTATGATGAGGCTACAGTATGTCCTAAAAAGGACAAAGAGAATTCTTTAAATGTTCAAAACTATTTTTATGAAGAAATAATTAAAATTACAAATAGTGATGAATATTATGAATTATTAAAAAGATTACAGGGAAATAAAGAATTATCTCAAGTAGAAGCTATGGCAATAGCTAAGGAATATGAGGAAATTACAAAGCAAAGAAGAATTCCTGTTGATGTAATAACCTTAGGTATGAGAATTCAAAATGAGGCAAGCCTTGCTTGGGAAGAAGCAAGAAGTAGCTTAGATTATTCTATATTTGAAGAAAAATTAGTGAAATTAGTAGATTATGAAAAGAATTGCTATAAATATTTAGATGGTAAATATCATGGCTTTGATATTACATTAACGGAAATGGAAGATGATTTTACAGAAAGTAAATATGATAGTCTATTTAATGAAATTGAAAAAGAAATTTTACCTTTAGTAAAAAAGATTTTAGCAATGCCTAAAAAATATAATATAGAATTAACAAAGGAAAAATTTGATATTGATAAGCAAAGAAAATTAACAAAGAAGATTTGTGATTTAATGGGCTACACCAACGAGGTTGGTGTAGTAGGTGAAACGATTCATCCATTTACAAATGGAATAAATTCTTGCGATGTAAGAACGACAACAAGATATGATGAATCCTTATTATTTTCAAATTTATATTCTGTAATGCATGAGGTTGGTCATGCCACCTATGAGCTTCAAAATAATAGTGAATTCTCAGCTACTGCCCTAATGGGTGGTGCATCCTGTGCACTTCATGAATCTCAATCTAGATTCTATGAAAACTATTTAGGAAGAAGTAGAGAATTCATAGAATTCCTATATCCAATATTAAAAGAGGTATATCCTTCTCAAATGGAAAAATATACCATTGATGATATTTATTATTACTGTAATGATGTATCGAATCAGTTTACAAGAACAGAAGCGGATGAATTAACCTATCCATTCCATATTATCATAAGGTATAAAATTGAAAAGGAACTATTCCATAACGAATTAACGGTAGATAGGATTAGTGATCGTTTTAATGAATTATTTATGGAATACTTTGGCGTAAAGCCAAAGAATAAGCTTCAAGGGTGTTACCAGGATGTACACTGGAGCTCTGGCTTTGGGTATTTCCCAACCTATGCCCTAGGTAGTGCGATGTCTGCCCAATTCTTAGTATCTATGGAAAAGGATTTTAATCCATTCTTAGATATGAAAAATGGTGATTTTAAGCGGGTAAATGCCTGGTTAAGGGAACATGTTCATAAATATGGTAAATCGAAAAAGAATCTAGAGGTATTAAAAATAGCTACAGGTGAGGATTTTAATCCAAGGTATTATATTGATTATTTAAAGAATAAATTCAAGAAAATTTATAATATTTAGCGCTGATTTTGTAAGTTTTTCCTTATTTCTATATATTTTTTTGTGATTATAGGGTATCATCATAAATATACATATTTTCGAGGGGACTATGAAGAATACATTAGCCAAAAGCCAAATAAAGAATTTCTTATTATATGGTGGAAAAACGAAAAATGAATATCAATCTGCAGAAAAATTAATTTTAAGGTCCAACCATAAGCTTTGGAGAATTATTAGCTTTATTACGACTTTTGTTTTTATTGCGCTTGCAGCATTCGCCTTTATCGTTTCAAAGGGAGAAAATGGTGCGATAGATACATTTAAAGGAATTGTATGTGGCTCTGTCGCATCTATATCCTTAATTCCTTTAATCTTATTAAATTTTGTATTCAAGGCTGAATCCTTAGGCTCAAGAATCATGATGTATTTCTTGGCAATCCTTGTTTTAGGCTATGGTATATTCATTGGAAATTTAGATAAGGATATGCCTTCTGTAACATTTATGGTTGTGCTTGTATTAACCCCTATAGCTATAGTAGATAAGCCATATCGAATTATTACATTAATTTTATCCGCAATTATTGCTGAAATTATTACCGTATCTATTATGAAGAATCCAGAAGCTATGGTTGAGGATTTGGTTCATACTATAGTATTTGGAGTTGTAACGATTGGTATTGATGTATTCCTATTACAGCTTAGAATTAAAGGCTTTGTAAACGAAAGAATTTTAAGAAAACAGGCTTATGTAGATTCTTTAACTGGTCTTGGTAATGAATTATCCTATTTAGAAAAAAGAGAAGAATTAGATAAGAAGATAAAAGAAGGTATCGATGTTGATTTTGGTATTGTTATGTTTGATGTGAACGATGTCAAAAAAACGAATGATACCTATGGTCATATTTATGGCTGTGCTAAGATTGTTGAGGCAGGACACTATCTAAAACAAATTTTTGAGTCTTCAAAGGTATTCCATATTGGTGGAGATGAATTTTTAGCTGTTGTTATGGGTAGTGATTTAAATAGAATCGATAATATAATACATGAATTTGATTCTAAAATGGAAAATTATTACTTAAAGAAGAACGATTTAGAAATGAAATTAGTCGTTGCTAGAGGCTTTGCTTTATATAATCGTTTAGAAGATAAAAGATTTAGTGATGTATTAGCTAAGGCGGATAAATTAATGTATGAGAATAAAAGAGAATTAAAGAATAAATAATGTAATTTCTTTATCTCTTATATAAATGAATATTATTTCTTTAAAAATGGTTTCTAATATGCTATAATGGAGGCAAGTTTTTGAAGAAAAAAGATATAAGCATATCCTTTTTCTGGGTATGCTTTTTCTTTGGGTTAGGTGTTAATTATGAAAAGAGAATTTTCCTGTGGTGCTATCCTTTTCACCAAAAATAAGGAAGGAAAGCGTGAGTACGTATTAATTATGGAGGCAAATGGCTCCTATGGCTTTCCTAAGGGACATAAGAAAAGTGGAGAGTCCGATATCGATTGTGCATTAAGAGAAATCAAAGAAGAAACTGGTATAAATCCAGAAATTCTACCAGATATGAAAAGAACTATTCACTATTCTATGCCCAATGGTAACTTCAAGGAGGTTACCTATTTTGTAGGTAAATATAATGACCAGGAGCTAATTCCTGAGGATTCTAATATTTTAGCTGCAAAGAAGTTTACTCTTGAGGCTTGTCTATCCTTAATTAAATATCCACAAGTAAAGGATATTTTAATTGAAACAGATTATATGTTAGATGTTAAGGGGGAATAGTATGAGAATTGATTTACATAATCATACTTTCCATTCGGATGGCATTTTAAGTGAAGAGGAGCTTGTAAAAAGAGCTAAGCTAAACCATGTAGATATCTTTGCCTTAACGGATCATGATAGTGTTTTTGGCGATGATAAAATTGTGGAAATTGGAAAAAAATATGGTATTCAAGTTATCAAGGGCTTAGAGCTTTCTACCTATTATAAGGGAGAAAGTGTACATATTGTATGCTTATTTAAGGATAATATTATACCAAAGGCAATGCTTGATTTTTCTATTGAAATCAAAGAAAAAAGAAAGAATCGAGCTATTTTAATGATGCAAAAAATCCATGATATTTATGGGCTTAAAATCGATTTAGATGGATTATTAAAATCCTCTGAGGTTATTACAAGAGCGAATATGCTAAATAATATTGCAGCTTGTAATCATTTATCTAGAGAAGAGGCCGCCAAATATATAAGCTCAAGCTCTAAGGCTTATATTCCATCAACAAAATTATCTACCGAGGATGGGATTAAATTTGCTAAAGAGGCAGGCTGTGTTGTAATCTTTGCTCACCCATGCCTAATTGATCATCCAGAATATGTAGAAGAAATATTACAGTTTGGCTTTGATGGAATTGAGGTCAGGTACCCAAGTGTAAGAAATGATGAGGCTAAATTTATGGCTCTTGCCAAAAAATGGAACCTACTTATTTCTGCAGGATCCGATTGCCATAGGGGAGCTGAGGCGGATGGGGATCATGCGGATATAGGTACATGTACCTTAGATGAAAATGAATTTTTACCTATTGCGAAATTATTAAATTTTAAGATATAGGAGGAACTTATGCTAATAAAACAAGCAGAATTTATTAAATCAAGTGTAGATAGTAATTCCTTACCTCCTGAGGATAGACTAGAATTTATGTTTTGTGGCAGATCGAATGTAGGAAAATCCTCCTTCATCAATATGCTATGTAATAATTATAAGCTTGCAAGAACATCATCCAATCCAGGTAAAACGCAAACCCTAAATTTCTTTTTAATCAATAAGGAATTTTATTTTGTCGATGTACCAGGCTATGGATATGCTAGGGTTTCTAAATCTATTAAGGAAACCTTCGGTAAGATGATAGAAGAATATGTCACGACAAGAAAAGCCTTAAAAATGGTATTTTTACTTGTCGATTTTCGTCATAAGCCAACAGAGGATGATTGCTTAATGTATGAATTTTTAAAATACCATAAGCTACCTGTTACGATTATTGCAACAAAATCAGATAAGATTAAAAATAGTGAAAGAAAAAAGTGTAAGGAAGCTATTATCAATACATTAAAGCTATCGAGTGAGGATAAATTTATTATCACATCGAGTGAAAAGAAGGAAGGCTTAGGCCTTGTTTTAACTATTATAGATGAGGTATGTGAAAAATATCCAGAATATCCAATTATGGATGATATTGAAGAGGTGTAGACAATTCTTTAGAATTGTCTTTTTTCTTTTGAGTCTTTTAAAATTCTATTTTAAGTGGTAAAATATTCTTTGTATTTTTGGAGGATTTTATGGAAATTAATTGTTGTGGTGATTTATCTAATGTGTTACTTGAAAATTATGAAGGGGAATGGGAATTATATTTATTCCGTAGTCAAAATAGAAAATATAAATTTAAAAAAGTGAATATAGAAGATGGCTATATCAGAGGCTTATTAGTAGAATCTATAGAAAAATATAATGAAAAGCTAATTCAATCCCTAGGCCTTGTAAAATATGGTGAATTTGAGGATGAAAACATGCTAAAGGTTTTATCGTTAGATGATGAGGCTATTTCTCTTATGTATCAGGTATTTATAGATACCCTAGATAATAAGATGCCAAAGGAAACGGTTGAAGAATCTATTTTACTTGATAGAGATGCAGATGGTTATATCCTAAGAAAGAAATTAGAAAACTCTAAAAATCTTATTTTAGGCTTCAAATCTAAGGTTGTAGGAAAGAAGAAGATTAAAGCATTTAAGGAGACTGCTGAGGGTTATTTTCTAATCGATTCGAATGATTTTATCTCCTTTAAGGATAAGATTGATTTCATTATATATGAGGATAATTTATATGCATTAGATTATCGCTTTGAAAAGGTGTTCTATGTTGGTGATTTTATTAGACTTAAGGTCTTAAATATTTTGGATAATATAGAAAAGACGAATCGGATTGCACCATCAGGAATGTTTGGCTTAAGAAACGTTAAGCAAAAGAGAGCTTTATTAAAATACAATCCAGATAATTTAGAATTAATAAGTGAAAAAAACGTTGATATTTTGAACGATTATGGTGATTTTAATTTGGTTGGAAAGCAGCTTCAATTTGAGGATGATTACTCCTCAAAGGTCATGGTAAAGCTACTTTCTGGCAAGCTATTTTTCTTAGATGGAAAGGCATGGGTTGGCGATAAAAAGGAGCTTGAAAAGCCAATTCTTGAAGAAAAAGTTGAAGATTAAGGGAAAGCCTACAATTTGTAGGGCTTTTTTTTATAATTGAACACCATCTTTTAGATGGTATTCATTGACTATATTGATTTTTTTTGATAAAATTAGAAAATGGAAATTGTTTTTGTTGGAGGATTATTATGCAAAAGATAACATTAGAGGAATTAGTTGCATTCCTAAAGGAACAAGGCTTTGTATTCCAGGGCTCAGAGATTTATGGAGGTCTTGCGAATGCATGGGACTATGGTCCACTTGGTGTAGAATTAAAAAATAATATTAAGCAGGCTTGGTGGAATAAATTCGTTAAGCAAAATAGATATAACGTAGGCCTTGATGCTGCCATCTTAATGAACAAGGAAGTATGGGTTGCATCTGGTCATATTGGATCATTTTCTGACCCACTAGTAGATTGTAAAAAGTGTCATTCAAGATATAGAGCAGATAAGCTTATTGAGGATTTCACTCATGGTGAGATTACAGGAGATGGTATGTCCAATCAGGAATTGACAAAATTCTTGCTTGACAATCAAATTAAGTGCCCTACCTGTGGTGCACTTGATTATACAGACATTCGTCAGTTTAATTTAATGTTTAAGACACATATGGGTGTAATTGAGGATGCTAAGACTGAGGTTTATTTAAGACCTGAAACAGCACAGGGTATCTTCGTTAACTTTAAAAACATTCAAAGAACAACAAGAAGAAAGCTACCATTTGGTGTAGGACAGATTGGTAAATCCTTCCGTAATGAAATTACACCAGGTAACTTCATCTTTAGAACAAGAGAATTCGAGCAGATGGAATTAGAATTCTTCTGCAAGCCAGGAACTGAAATTGATTGGTTCAATTACTGGAGAAGCTACTGTATGGATTTCTTAAAGATGATTGGTGTCGATGGAGATAAGCTTAGATTTAGAGATCATGAAAAGGAAGAATTATCCTTCTATTCTAATGCAACAACCGATATCGAATTTGATTTCCCATGGGGCTTTGGTGAGCTTTGGGGTATTGCATCTCGTACAAGCTATGATTTAAATGCACACCAGAAGCATTCTGGAGAGAATATGGAATATCTTGATCCTGAAACAAATCAGAAATATATTCCATATGTTGTAGAGCCATCCGTTGGTGTTGAGCGTATGCTACTTTCTGTATTATTCAGTGCATATGATGTTGAGGATTTATCTAAGGATGGTAAGAGTGATTCTAGAGTTGTATTAAGATTACATCCAGCACTTGCACCATATAAGGTAGCTGTATTACCTTTACGTAAGAATAATCATTCCGAAAAGGCAAATGAGGTATTCGATAGATTATCTCCATATTTCGCATGTACCTATGATGAAACAGCAAACATTGGTAAGCGTTATAGAAGACAGGATGCTATTGGTACACCATTCTGTATTACAATTGATGATACAACACTTGAGAATGATACAGTAACTGTAAGAGACCGTGACACAATGGAACAGGTTACATTAAAGGTTGATGACGTTATTGCATACGTTGAAGGAAAGATTAAATTATAAAAAATATTAGGGAGGTTTTATCTTGCAGAATAATAATTATGACGAAGCAGAGAAAATAATAAATGCTACAGATATTGTTGCTCTTGTTTCTAAGTATGTCAAATTAGAGAAGCAAGGTAAAAACTATAAGGGCCTATGTCCATTCCATAATGAGGATACCCCATCCTTTGTGGTTTCCCCAGATAAAAACATTGCCCATTGCTTTGGCTGTAATGGTGGAGGAAACCCAGTAAACTTTTTAATGCAAATTGAGAATATAGATTTTAATGAGGCAATAAGAAGGCTTGCGGAATTCAATGGAATGGAATATAAGGGCAAGGGTAATCCAAAGAAAATTGACCCTAACGCAAAATATTATAAAATTATGTCTATCGCAAGTGAGTTCTATCAAGCAAATCTAGAGGGCTCAACCCTAGGTGCTTCTGCAAAGAAGTATTTGTATGATAGAGGGCTTACAGATTTAGATATAAAGGAATTTGGAATTGGTTTATCTCCTGAAATTGGAGATAGTCTATATCAGGTATTAAAGGAATCCGACTTTTTAGAGCTTGATATGGCAGATATAAGCCTTGTAGATAAAAATAATAATGGCTACCATGATATATTTGCAGAAAGAATTATGTTTCCTATTTGTGATATGGAGGGTAGAGTAATTGCTTTTTCTGCAAGAATCTTTAATTCAAAGGATAAAAACCAACCAAAATATATAAATTCAAGAGAATCAAAAATATTCCATAAGGGAGAAACCCTATATAATTTCCATTTAGCGAAGCCTTATATGCTAAAGAAGAAAAGGGTCATTCTTCATGAAGGACAAATGGATGTTATCGCAACCTATAGGGCAGGCTTAAAGGAAGCTGTATGTACTATGGGTGTAGGCATCAATGATTTTTTGGTTAAGCAATTAAAAAAATATGCTAACTCCGTCGTTATTTGTTATGATAGCGATAAGGCAGGAATAGAGGCATCTCATAAGGCTATAAATCTATTTAAAAGATATGGCTTTCAAATTCATCTAGTTTTAATAGAAGGGGCTAAGGACCCTGATGAATTTGTAAAAAAATATGGCAAGGAAGCTTATGTAGATTTCTTTGAAAGTCATTTATTAGATTCGAATCAATACCTGTTTGAAACAGCAATAAAGGGGAAGAATTTATCCGACTCAAATGTTTTAAATTCTGTTAAAAATGAGGTATTTGCATTAATTCAGCAAATGGAATCGAATACAGAAAAGGAAGATTATCTAAAAAGATTTTCAAACATTTTAAATGCATCCATAGATGCAGTTCAAATGGATTTTGAATCCTATACGGATAATCATGCAATTCCAAAGCCAATTGAAATGTATCCTGATGCTATAGAGCCAAATATAGATACATATGAATATCCAGATTATCCTGAATTCATTCAAGAGGGTAAAATCAAGAGTGAGCTTAAATCTCCATGTGATTTAAGATTACTCCAATATGCAAAATCAAGTAGAGACCTAGCACTAGAAATCAATAGTAGAATTAGTGATTCCTTAGCAGGCTTTAGTGAGGGTGCATTAAATTTATGGATGAAGATGGTCGATGAATTCTATATTAATTATGATACATTCAGCGAAGCTATATTCATGAATATGCTGAATCAAGAAGATGCAAACTTTTATATTGAAGCAGTAGAAACCTTAAAAAAGGATGATATTCGCTTTGATGAAATGGATATGAATTTATGTATTGAAAAGATTAAAGAGCTTTCTTTAAAAAACAATACAAAAAAGATAAAGGAATCGGTGAATCATACAACCGATATTACAGTTCAATCTAGAATGGTTGATCAGATGTTTAAAAATAAGCGCAAATTAAATTCAATAAAAAACAGGAGGAAATAATATGGATTTCGAAACAGCGGTAAAGGAGCTTACAGAGCTTGCTAAGAATAATCAAAATGTGCTAACTCAGGCAGATTTAGCAAAATACTGCTCTATTGATAGTGCAGATTATGACAAGCTTTATACTACATTAAGTGAAGACTTTGAAATTCAAGAGCCAGATTTAAATGAAGAGGACTTAGAGGAGGTTTCTGAGCCTAATTTAGCAGATGTGGAAGAAATTGATATTTCAACTTATGACCAGCTTCCTGCAAATTTAAAGGTCGATGACCCAGTACGTATGTACCTAAAGGAAATTGGTAAGATTCCTCTACTTACTATTGAAGAAGAAACAAATCTTGCAAATGATGTCATTTTAGGTAGAAGTGCAAAGGAAGAATTAGAAAAGATTGATGCAGATGATCAAAACACTGTACCAATTGAGGAATATGAAAGATTACAGGAAATCTCCGATAAGGCAGATTTAGCTAAGGATAAGCTTGTAAACGCAAACTTAAGACTTGTAGTATCTATTGCGAAAAGATATTTATCTAGAGGATTACAATTCCTAGACTTAATCCAAGAGGGTAATATGGGATTAATTAAGGCTGTAGATAAATTTGATCCATCTAAAGGGTTTAAATTCTCAACCTATGCAACATGGTGGATTCGTCAGGCAATTACAAGAGCTGTTGCCGATCAAGCAAGAACCATTCGTATTCCAGTACATATGGTTGAAACTATTAATAAGCTTGTACGTGTTCAACGTCAATTAGTGCAGGAATTAAGCCGTGAACCAACTCCAGAGGAGGTTGCAGAGAAGATGGAAATCTCTGTAGAAAAGGTTCAGCAGATTCAGCGTATTGCCCAAGAGCCAATTTCACTTGAATCTCCAGTAGGTGAGGAAGAGGATTCTAGCTTAGGTGATTTCATTTCTGACCCACATGCACTAGATCCATATGAATATACAGCAAAAATGAAGCTTCGTGAGGAGCTTGATGCAGTACTTGCTACACTAACTGAGCGTGAGGAAAGAGTATTAAGATTACGTTTCGGTTTAATCGATGGTAGACAAAGAACTCTTGAAGAGGTTGGTAAGGAATTTAACGTTACACGTGAGCGTATTCGTCAAATTGAAGCAAAGGCATTAAGAAAGCTTAAGCATCCATCAAGAAGTAAGAAGCTTAAGGA
Organism: Acholeplasmatales bacterium; assembly: GCA_017413585.1. Classification (GTDB taxonomy): domain Bacteria; phylum Bacillota_I; class Bacilli_A; order Acholeplasmatales; family Anaeroplasmataceae; genus Anaeroplasma. Next base: position 783 of record JAFPSY010000077.1, on the reverse strand, counting down.
TTTCATGATTAAGCACTAATGGATAGAATCAATTTACTTGCATCCCTTTGTGAGGGAAGCGAATGTGTTTGTGATGTAGGCTGCGATCATGCCTATGTCTTAGTTAAAGCCTTACTTGATTATAACTGTAAAAGAGGAATAGCTGCAGACTTAAATGTAGGACCACTTTCTAGTGCGAAGGAAACCATAAAAAATAAAAACCTATTAGATAGAATTGATATAATTCTATCCGATGGCTTTAAAGCAATAAATAAAGATTTTGATACAGCAGTACTAGCTGGTATGGGTGGAAACCTAATTAAGGATATCTTAAGTGATTCTTTAGATAAAATTAAAGATAAAAAATTAATATTAGAACCAAATAATGATCAAATGGTCGTAAGAAAATTCCTGATGGATGCAGGATTCATGATTGTAGATGAATATGCGATTTCAGAAAATGGAAAATATTATGAAATTATTGTTGCTAAAAAAGGTAATATTACCTATACAGAAAATGAATTAAAATTTGGTCCTATATTACTAAAAAAGAAGCCTGAGGCATTTATTTCCTATTACAATCGTAAAATTGGTTTATTGATGACAGTAATCAATACGACAATGGATCAATTTAAGAAAATGCAAAAACAAAAGGAAATAAATGATATTATGGCAGCCATAAAATAAATATTAAAAAGTATATCCATTCCTTTGGATATATTTTTTATCTTTTAATAAATTCTTGAATATGATACAATAAACTCCTGAGGTGATTTTATGGACTATAAAGATTTATTTGAGGAT
>JAFPSY010000076.1:0-5882 GCA_017413585.1 Acholeplasmatales bacterium | reverse complement strand
GTATAGCAATTTCTCATTAAAAATCCATAGAATCCTGGGAAGCTTGTATAATTTCCTTCACGAATGACACGGTAGAATCTTCTTTTCTTTCGATCCTTCTTATTGATACATGCTTCATATGCAACCTGTATTGCGAAGGAATCTAGGGCGTTGAAATGATTACATGTAAGAATAGCACCACTATCTAAATCTCTTAGATTCTCAATTCCTTCAATATCCTTAATAATCATTTGCTTATTACGGATAATTTTATTTAAGAATCTTCTTGCAATAAAGTATGCTGCCTTAGTCTTAAGCTTAGATGTAACCTTCTTCTTTAGATAGTCAACCTCGCCAGGTAGAATCTCTCTACTGGGAGGATCTTGCTCAACATCCTCAGAAAATCTTCCTTCAAGCTCGTATTCTCTAATTTTCTTCATAATTCTTAAGCGGTCAATGGAATGTACAGCAATTTCACCCTTCTTAAGAAGCTTCATATAAGAATCCTCTCTTGCTGTTTCATTTATGGCTAATGCCTCAAGGCTCTTAGCCTGCTCCATATCTCTTAAAACCTGCTCTTCAGAATAATTCTTTTGAATATCCTTAATTTCACCATAGCCTGGTGTCATTACAGCATATTTCCAGAAGAAGCTACCTAAAGGTCCATTCTTCATATGCCAAGGCTTACCCCACATAATATAATGGATCATATTGATTTCTTCATCCTTATATTTAATTTCACCATAGATTTCAACATTCCATGAATTATCAATCCATAAAACCTTATGGTTACAAATTACATTTAAATAATCCTCATCCTGAGTAACCTGGAATCTATATACTCCAAGTAAATTGATGAATTGATCTAATACACAATCCTCTCTAAACTTTTTACAGTTAATGAGCATTAATCCTGCATTGAAGAATTCATTTCTATTAACGCCACATACCTCTTCTACATATTTACCATAGCATTCAGTTTGAAGCATTGCCTGCTCATTACAAGCACCACAGTAATAATCTTCAATATTATGGGAATAGAATTTAGATATATCGCCTAATACTATAGTATCTGAATCAATATAGATGGCTTTATCATATTCTTCAAACATTTCTGCGATGAAGAAACGGAAATAGGTTGTCTTATTGTAATAATCTCTAACAGGTAATCTAGATTCAATAGAATCATAATAGCTAGATACATCTACATACTCAACAGTAAATCCATCCCTTTTTACACTTTTATATTTCTTTTTTGTTTCATCTTTAATATCTGTATTTAAAATGTATACTCTATATTCATAATCTTTGGATGCATTTTCCATAATGGACTTTAAAGTAACCATTGTGAACTTTACATATTTATCATCACATGCGAAGAATATAGGTACGATTCCTTTTGAAGTCTTCATAAAATACCTCCTTGGTTTTTTAAACCTCCTGAATAATAAAACAATATATCTCTACTGTCAATAATTTATAAGGCTACAGTGAATTCTACTTAAATTCTACCCAAAAAATAGGACTCTACTCACAGTAGAATTTGAATTATACCCCTATTTTTTGCGGGAAAAATGGGGTATAATATAAATATGAGTGATTTAAAACAGCTTATAGCTCAAAATTTAGTAGAGCTAAGAAAATCTAGAAAATATACACAACAGGACATAGCCAATATGGTTCAATACTCTGATAAAGCCGTATCAAAGTGGGAGAAAGGAGAATCATTACCAGATATTGAAGTCTTATATCAGATATGTAACATATATGGTGTAACCCTAGATTACCTAACCCATGATGGATCCTATGATGAGAAAAAGGAATATGTCATTCCTGAATCGGAATTCAGAAATCGAATTATCATTACTCTTCTTTTTTCATCTATTATTTGGATGGGTGTAATCATTGTGTACGTATATCAAAATTTGTACCAGAAATTTAACAACTGGACCATTTTTGTATGGGCCTTACCAGCAAACTGTATTCTTCTTTGGTTTTTCAATATGAAATGGGGAAGAAGAAAATGGTTCATCTATATAGGCTCTGTATTCGTATGGACTCTTATAGCTGGCCTATATTTACAAATATTAGTTTCAAGTAGCTATCAATACAATTATTGGATGCTATTCTTAATTGGTATTCCAATACAAATTGCATTAGGTTTATTAACCCAATTAAGACATTATTAAAAACGAAGTCCCAAGGGACTTCTTTTTTATTCTTGTAGAAGGACCTTGTGATAATTAATAATATCTAAATGATAATATCCTCTAACCTCTTCTATTACCTCGCTATATGTCTTTAGTGCTTTTTTATCTAATGGATCCTGTAGGATAATCTTTACTCCATAATAATTACATATAGATACAATTTCCATTAAATTTCTTTTGAATTCCTCTTTTGTCTTATTTAATGCATAATCTCCTTCACCTAAGGAAATTACACATGCATTAAAGCTATCCACCTTAAGGAATGCCTTAATAAGGAGTAATGCTTCACTAGAGGAAAGATTCTTCTTGGAAAGATTATAAACCTCATACTTCTTATATAGCATTCTTAAATAATATTCATTGGATATATAATATAATCCATTTGTAATATATTCTCTTAAATAATGGCTACAACCAGCCACAAGAATTCTTTTTTCCATAGCGACACGCTCCTTATAATAAAACTATTTCATCTAGTTTTCGATACTATATTAAACCAATTTTAAAAACTTGTCAACTATTTTTGACTTATTTTTATTGTAATTTTAACAATAGCGTGATAAAATTAGAATAATCAATCGAGGTGTTAACTATGGACAGCATAAAGAAAGCTTTAGAAAATTGGATGAACGAACTTAATAATTTTAGCTTTAAGGACTATGAAGCATTACCAGATTTAGATTTATATATGGATCAGGTTATTCAATTCCTAGATAAGCAATTATATATTTTCCAAACCTCTACTATGGATAAGCAAATTACCCCATCTATGATTAACAATTATGTAAAGGGTGAGGTTTTACCTTCTCCTATTGCTAAAAAATACAATAAGGAGCATTTAGCTCTTATTGAAGAGATTTGTACATTAAAGCAGGTATTATCGATTGCTGAGGTAAAGCAGATTATTGATTCTGAATATAAGGATTCCTTAGTTAAGGCTGAAATATTCAATAAATTTAATCGCTTAAATAATGAAAAGATTGAAGCATCTGTCCTAGAAGCATTCAAGCATTTAAATGATATTGAAGAAAATGATACACAAGCATTAACCGAGCTTGCGATGGATTTTGCGATGACGGCAAATACCTATATTCAAATTTCTAAGCGTATCCTATATCTAATTCGTGCATATGAAATTGCAGAAAAGGCGAAAGAGGCTATGGAAAAGAGAAAAGAAAAGAAAGATAAAAAGGATGAAAAGGAAGAGGAGATTGAAGCATCTTCTACTTCCGAGGAATAAAAAGAAAAATGGAAATTCGAATTTGAATTTCCATTTATTTTTACTTTGAAAGCTCTTTAGATCGATTTGCGCAAGCTCTTGCGCATTTTTTTATTGTCTCTTCAAAATTGTTCTTCTTTAATTCATCAAGCCCTGCTAGAGTAGTTCCACCCTTAGAGCACACATTTGTAATTAATGTATCTATAGAATCTTTAGATTCTAAAATCATATCACAAGAGGATTTAATGGATTCTACAGCTAATTTTTTAGCAGTTTCAAAATCGATACCATTGGCTATTGCATCCTCAATAAATGCTTTAGCAAATAAATATAGATATGCAGGCATAGAACCATTTAAGGCTAAAGAATCATCCATCTTATCTTCTTCTATTTCATAGGCAACTCCAATGGAATTAAAAATATTCATTGCCGATTTGAAATAGATATTGGAAGAATCATTCGAACATACGGTCGTTACACCACGACCAATTTGGGCTGGTGTATTTGGCATTGCACGAACAACAAAGGCATTTTGAAAATAACCTTCAATATAGGAAATAGATAATCCTGCAGCAATAGAGATTACACATCTTGCTGTGTAATCATATTTTTTGGATGGCTCTAATACTTCTGGGAACATTTGAGGCTTAATTGCAAGTAATATAATTTTTGAATCCTCAAATACTCTTTCTACATTATTTGTTACCTGATATCCATTTTTACTATAATAATCAAGCTTTTCATCCGAATGAACATATAATAATATATCCTCCTTCTTATATAAGCATGATTTCATAATTCCATTTAAGATGGCAGAGCCCATCTTACCAACACCTAAAATTGCAAGCTGATACATTATTTTCTTACCTGTCCATTTCCATAAATTAAATATTTATAGGTTGTAATTTCCTTTAAGCCCATAGGGCCTCTTGCGTGAAGCTTCGCAGTGGAAATACCAATTTCAGCGCCAAACCCGAAGCATCCACCATCCGTAAATCTTGTTGAGGCGTTATGGTATACACATGCAGAATCGATTTCATTCATAAAGCGAATGTAGGCATCCTTATTTTCTGTAATAATTGCCTCACTATGCTTTGTCGAATGTAGGTTGATATGCTTTATAGCCTCATCTAGGTTTTTTACGATCTTTAAGGCAACAATATAATCATTATATTCTGTATAATAATCCTCCTCTGTTGCACTTTCACATGAAATAACTTCTTGAGATTCTAAATCTCCTCTTATTTCTATTTTAAGCTCATCAAATTTTTCCTTAAGCATAGGTAAGAATTGATTCTTTATTTTTTCATCCACTAAAATATTTTCGATTGCGTTACATACGCTTGGGCGTTGGTATTTTGCATTTACAATGACATTAAGTGCCATATCTAAGTTAGCATCCTCATGAACATATAAATGACAATTTCCTGCACCTGTTTCAATATATGGAACCTTTGCATTCGATACAACATATTGAATTAAGCCCTTAGAGCCTCTTGGAATTAATAAATCGATATATTCCTTTTTCGTAATAAGCTCATTCGTTACACTTCTATCGGTTGCTTCAATTAAAGTAATCGAATTCTTATCTACAATATCCTTGACTGCCTCCTGCATGACCTTACATAATGCCTTATTGGTATTAATAGCTTCCTTACCACCCTTAAGTACACAGGCATTTGCTGTTTTAATACATAATGCAGCGATATCGACACAAACATTAGGTCTTGACTCAAAGATTACTGCAATCACTCCAAAGGGTACGCGAACCTTTTCGATTTTTAAGCCATTATCTCTTTCAATCGTTTCAATAACCTCACCAATATAATCCTTCAAAGAAATTATATTTTTAATACCCAAGATTAAATCATCAATTCTTTTATCATTTAAGGTTAATCTTTCAATCATAGAATCCTTAATTAAGGCATCCTTCGCAAGCTTAATATCCTTTTCATTTTCCTTTAATATATATTCTCTATTTTTATCGATAGCCTCATATATATTTTTTAGCATTAAATTTCTTTCTTCATTTGTAAGCTTTAATAATGCTTTTTGTGCTTCCTTTGTGGAAGCTAAAATACTATTTAACGAATCTTCCATAATAACCCTCCTTAAGAATTACCGTATCATCTGCATAGATAACTCCCTTTTTAGGCTTAAAGTTAATTAAGCCTTCTGCTTCCTTAGAGCTTAATCCCAAAATGGATTCAATTTCCTTTGAAGAATAATTGGAAATACCTTTCGCAAGAATGATTCCATCCATAGATAAAATATCTAATATAGCACCAGATAGGAATTCACCCTTTACCTTTAGAATTCCCTTAGGTAAAATCGATATTTTTCTTTCAGAAAGAGCCTTTTCAACACCCTTATCCACTATAATTGCACCTTGGCTATTTGCTTTAAAAATCATCCAATGCTCTCTTGAGGATATCTCATGATATTTTGCCTTAAATAGGGTACCAATTTCTTCT
>JAFPSY010000007.1:0-8240 GCA_017413585.1 Acholeplasmatales bacterium | reverse complement strand
GCCGATTACGACGCATACACAAAGCGTATGCTCGAAATCGAAGTTGAGTATAACAAGAAGAAACTTGCACATACCGACCTTGCCGGGAATGAGCAAGTTACTATTGAAGCCCGTTATTTTGAAAAAACAAAGCCTTTAACAAATACCTATGGTAATCCACTTCCTACTGAGGATTTAGAGCGCATGAGGGATTTAGTTAAAAACATGAAGTTTGATTCATGGGGTACAGATAATATAAAGAAGGATATTGTTGCAGGAAATACGGATGTAGGATTTATGTGGACAGGCGATTTCTTATATTATTATTGTGAAAATGCGGCAGAGGTTGCTATTGAAGCATATATGAATGGCGATGTAACTATGGATAATATGGAAGCTATGATTGCAGAAATATGTGATTCATCGGATAGAGTATATGAAGCAAATGGGAATAGATATGGCATTGGCTTTGATTTATTTATTCCAGATGACACAGTTGCATTCTGTGATAATTTAGTAATTCCTAAGGATGCATCCAATGTTGATTTGGCACATAAATTCATTGATTTTATGTCTTCTTATGAAACGAGTGCTTATTTAGATGAAGAAGGAGAAGAAATTGATCCTGCTACCTTAGATGAGGAGGATATTTTAACTCCAAAGTTCTCGAATACATATTATGTTGCATATGATGCTGTAACTATTGATGTATATGAGGATTTAGAGGGATTACAGGATCCATCCATGTTTAATCAAGAATTAGCAGATACCTTCGAAGAAGAATCAAAAACTATGAATATAGAGGATACAACTCTTTATGGCGTATTATATGATTATGTAACTGGTATTGCATTTACAAAGTATTATGAAAAGGACAATGTAAAGGGCAGCATATTAGCTACATTTGGTCAAAAATATATAGATCAAATTAATACGACATTTAATAATGCTAGAACTTAAAAGAATACTTTAGTATCTTGGGGGCTTTATAAGCCCCTTTTCTTTATATATAAAAAGAAACAAAATATTAAAATGTGTCACAAATAAGGTTTTGAATAAAAAATATTTGATAGACAAAATGCACTTTGTGACTATTATTTTTAAGACTTGTTTTGAAAAATATGTCAAATAGGATATAATATAAAATGAGAATTTGCGGAAGGAGGGAAAGCGATGATCAATTTCCATAAGTATTCATTCTTGGATTGCAAGAAGCTGAAACGATATATTGAGAATGATGATTATTGGATTTGTCAATATAATCCAATATGGTTATTCGTTTGGAGTGATTATTATAAGCCAGAAATCTGCTTCCGTCATGATTTTGTGTTCATTAGGTTTATGATGCCTGATGTTGGTATGTGCTACTACCCTCCTTTAGGCAAGGGAGATTTAAAGCAAGCTATGAAGGATATGGAAGAAGATGCAAAGGAGCGTGGCTTTGATTTTTATTTAGCCCCTGTAGCTGAATCCTTATATCCACATGTTTCAAGGCTTAGTGATAAGCTTTATGAAAATAGAGATTTTGATACCTATATATGCTCCTCAGATGCTCTATCCTTCTTCAAGGAAAAGGAATATAAGGAAAAAAGAAAGCTATGCGAAAAATTTGAAAAGCAGCATAGAGATGCGGTATATAAGCCAATAAAGAAGGATGACTTCGGATTGATTTTGGAATTTATTACGGATTGGAATCAGGAGCATTCCAATCAATACAACACTCCCTATTTTTATAAGCAATTAAATATGATTAAAAAATGTATGGATCATTTATATGAGCTAGATTTATTTGGAATAATTTTAATGGATGAAAAGAAGGTCTATGGTGTTGCGATTGCATCCTTGATTGGTAATGTTGCAACATTACATGTAAACCTATCCTTAGATAGTATTCCTGGTGCAGCAGAAGAGCTTATGCAGTGCTTCGCAAGAACTACCTCTTTAAGAGCGAGATATATTTCTTTAGAGATGGATTCAGGTGATTTAGTTGAAAGAAAGAAAAAGTCTTCCTATAAGCCTGTGAAGCTTGAAAAGTACTACGCAACATTTAATCTTTAATTTTGATATAAAAAGATATATAATAAAATAGAAATTGCCCTAGGGCTTAGGAGGATTTATTAATGGAAAATAATACAAGAGAAAATATTCCAGAAAGTATTTGGGCTGATGGAGTACCAGAGAATATAGAGGATAAGGATAGAATTAGTCCAGAGGAGCTTCATGGTATGGCTATTGATTATGTCATGAAGAAGGTTATTTTACCTAAAGGCTTTAAGGTTGAGCAGGGCTTTCCAAGAAAGGATTTCCCAAATATTGTTATGAAAAGAGATGGGGTAATCTATATGGTAGTTGTATTCCCATCTGTATTTCCAAGCTATGCTACTCCAAACGATGATTTCCGTTTGAAGGTCGTAGAAAACGCAAAGAAATTTAATGCAGTTGCATTATATGCACCAGTAGGATATAAATCTATTGATGAGGAGCGTGCAAAGGCACAGCTTACTTTAAAGGGAGATGTATTCCAAACTTATTTCCCAGGATTTCATGTTTTAAATGATCAAGAGCATCAGGATTTCAATGTTAAGCCTGAGGAATTATTCCGTCCATAAGAGAAGCCGTATGGCTTCTTTTCTTTATTCTAAAGAAAAAATATTTTTAAATTTATGGTTGACTATAGACTAATTATTTAATATAATTATTATGTTGTAACATGCACCACTTAGAAAGGGTCAAAAATGGATAGAATCCTACCCTAATAGTGTGTCTTAAATAATAAAGGAGGTAATACGACATGTATGCAATTGTTGAAACTGGTGGAAAGCAAGTAAAGGTTGAAGTTGGCGAAGCTATCTATGTTGAAAAGGTAGAAGTAGCAGAAGGCGAATCTTATACTTTCGATAAGGTTTTATTAGTAGCTGGTGATGAAACAAAGGTTGGTGCTCCATATGTTAAGGGCGCTACAGTTGTTGCAAAGTGCGAGAAGCAGGGAAGAGGCAAGAAGATTACAATCTACAAGTATCGTCCTAAGAAGCATTCTGCATCTAAGAAGGGTCATCGTCAGTCATATACTAAGTTTGTTGTTGAAGCTATCAATGCTTAATTATGACTACTTATTATATTGAACGTAAAACAAATGAAGCATTAATCGAGATTAAAGGACATGCAGGATGTGGCACTAGTGGTCATGATATTGTATGTGCAGCAATCTCTACAGCCTGTTATATGACAGCAAATCTCATTGACAAATTGGATTTACGTTACAACATCTTAGATCTTGTTTGTGAGGATGGCTATTTCAGATTACAGGTAAAAACTGATAATCATGTAGTTTCAGGTATCTTCGATAATTTAGAAGAGCACATTGTAGAATTACATAATCAGTATCCTAAATATTTAAAAATGAAGAAATAGGAGGATTCAAGATATGTTACTTAAGCTTAATATTCAGTTATTTGCATCTAAAAAGGGTGTAGGTTCAACTAAGAACGGCCGTGATTCTGAGGCAAAGCGTTTAGGCGCTAAGGCTTCTGATGGTGAGGTTGTTACAGCTGGTTCAATTTTATACCGTCAAAGAGGTACTAAGTTCTTCCCAGGCGAAAATGTTGGTCGTGGTGGAGACGATACTTTATATGCAAAGGTTGCTGGAACAGTAAAGTTCGAGCGTAAGGGACGCGACAAGAAGCAGATTTCTGTTTACCCAATCGCTGAATAATTAAATTGCAAGAATTTAGCCCAAAGGTACCACGGTCTTTTGGGCTTTATTTTTAATAAAAGGAGGGAATACTCATGTTTATAGATTCCGCTACAATGGAAATCACTGCTGGTAAGGGTGGAGATGGTATTGTTGCATATAGAAGAGAGCTTAAGGTCGAGCGCGGTGGACCTTATGGTGGATCTGGTGGAAAAGGTGGATCCGTTATCTTCGTAGGCGATGAAGGTATGTCCACATTACTTGATTTAAGATACAATAAGGTTGTTAAGGGAAATCCTGGTGAAAAGGGTAAGAATAAGGGTATGTATGGTGCGAATGCAGACAATACCTATATTCGTGTACCTGTAGGTACAACTATATTTGATGATGATTCTGGTAAGGTCATTGGTGATATTACCGAAAACAAGCAAGAGGTTATCGTATGTAAGGGTGGCCGAGGCGGTAGAGGTAATATGGCATTTGCCAATGGTGTTATTAAGTGCCCTGATTTCTGTGAGAAGGGTGAGCCTGGCGAGCATAGATTTATTCGCTGCGAACTAAGAGTTTTAGCGGACTGCGGACTTGTTGGATTCCCTAGCGTTGGTAAATCTACTTTAATTAGTGCAGTTTCCTCTGCAAGACCAAAAATTGCCGCATACCACTTCACAACCTTACAGCCTAATTTAGGTATGGTAAGATTAGATGATGGTAGAGACTTCGTTATGGCAGACCTACCTGGTATTATTGAGGGTGCACACGAGGGTGCAGGCTTAGGCTTACAATTCCTACGTCACATCGAAAGATGTAAGGTTATTGTCCATATCATAGATATGGCCTCTGTAGATGGTAGAGATCCATATAATGATTTTGTAACGATTAATAATGAGCTAAAGGAATATAAAATGAATTTAGCGAATCGTCCAATGATTATTGTTGCAAATAAGATGGATTTACCGGAGGCAAAGGAAAACCTAAAGGAATTTAAGAAGAAGGTTGATTTACCTATCATTGAAATATCTGCATATACAAAAGAGAATTTAAATGAGCTTTTATATAAGATTGCAGACACCCTAGATTCTACAGAAGCTTTCAGCTTATTTGAAGAGGATGAGCTAGATGTTGTAGAATATGGCTTAGAAGAGGAAAAGAAGCCATTTACTATTGAAAAGCAAAGTGATGGTGTATATAACATCACTGGAGATAAAATCAAGAGAGTCATTGAAATGACAGATTTTGATTCTGACACAGCAAGATACCGCTTTGCGCGTCAGCTAAGAGCCTATGGCGTTGATGATGCCTTAAGAAAGCTTGGCGTAAAAAATGGTGATACTGTAAGAATTTATGATATTGAATTTGAATTCATAGAATAAAAAATGGGGACTTGCAAGTCCCCATTTTAATCGTCTAAAACACCGGTTTGTGATAAATATTCTAAATATTCCTCATGTGGTAATATTTCCATATTTTTTACCTTAAATAGATTATTTTCCTTAGCGATATATACTCTATTTTGACAATCGATATCTGGCGTATCTAAATAGACATCAATCATTTTAACATAATTATCAATTAAATATTTTACTCTCGCGTGGCCATCAAGCAATACGTATTCATCATCTAGAATGGTAACAGGTACAACGAGCCTTTCATTTTCTAAATGCTTTTCAATGGCATTATATTTCTCCTCATCAATAAAGAATTTGGATGGCTGTAATATATCTACTGGTAGCTTAAAGGTATATATATCATCAAATGCTAAATAGAAGCTTCTATCGGAATTATAAAAGCGTACAATGTGCTTGTTATATTTTCTAAATGCACCAATGGCATCCTTGATATGTAAGATATTATCATAAATGACCCTTGCTTGATCATTATGAATTTCAAATTCATAATGATATTTTTTATCGTTATCTACAATGGTAAAGCAATTTCCTAAGGCCTTATTATCGAATGTATAAAAGGAATCCATTCTATCTCTTATTATTTTCACGTTTCATCACCAAAACCATTATAAATATATTTTAAAAATTTCTCAAGTGAATCTAGACTTTACTATCAATGAATATAATTGAAATTATATTCCTAGGGTGCTATAATAAAAGAAATATTTTTTGAAAGGAATAGACTTTATGAACGATTTAATGAGAGAAAAAATTTTAAGAAATCTTGAAACAAATAGCCGTATTGACCTTCATGATTTAGCCATTATGATGGGAGTTAGTGAGGCTGAGGTCGCGAATGAAGTCGCCCAAATGGAGGATGAGCATATCATTTGTGGATATACAACCCTAATCAATTGGGATAATACCTCTAAGGAGGTTGTAACTGCCTTAATTGAGGTAAAGGTTACTCCTCAAAGAGGAATTGGCTTTGATTCTATCGCAGAAAGAATCGCAAAATTCCCAGAGGTTACAAGTGTTTATTTAATGAGTGGTGGATTTGACTTCGCTGTATTCATTGAGGGTAAATCCATGAAGGAGGTAGCAAGATTTGTCTTTGACAAGCTTTCTACCCTAGATTACATCCTATCTAGTGCTACTCACTTCGTTTTAAAGAAGTATAAGGATCATGGTGTAGATCTTTTCGAGGAGAAGAAGGATGAGCGTATGCTGGTGAGTGCATAATGCGAGATTTCTTATCGAAAAAGGTAAAAGATTTAAAGCCAAGCGGAATCCGTAAATTCTTTGACATCGCAAAGGAAATCGAAGGCTGTATTTCCTTAGGTGTTGGTGAGCCGGATTTTGATACACCATGGCATATTAGAGAAGAGGGTATATATTCCTTAGAAAGAGGAAAGACCCACTATACTTCCAATTCTGGTTTAAAGGAATTAAGAGTTGAAATTTCAAATTATTTAAAAAGAAAGAATAATTTAGATTATAGCTATTTAGATCAAATCTTAGTTACGGTTGGTGGTTCTGAGGCCATTGACTTAGCCCTTCGTGCAATGATTGAGGATGGCGATGAGGTAATTATTACAACCCCATGCTATGTATCCTACGAGCCATGTGCGATTATGGCTGGAGCTAAGGTTGTTAAGATTCCTTTAAAGAATGAAAATGAATTCCGCTTAACAAAAGAGGAATTAGAGGCTGCAATAACACCAAAAAGTAAAATCCTTTTAATGAATTTCCCAAATAACCCTACGGGAGCTATTATGGAATATAAGGATTTAGAAGAAATAGCTAAGGTAGTTATTGAGCATGATTTAATTGTAATTTCAGATGAAATCTATTCTGAATTAACCTACTTTGGTACACATAGATCCATTGCAGAGGTTCCTCTAATGCAGGAAAGAACGATTGTAATCAACGGCTTTTCAAAATCCTATGCAATGACAGGCTGGAGATTAGGCTTTGCCTGTGGACCAAAGGAAATTATAAAAGAGATGACAAAGATTCATCAATTTTGTATTATGTGTGCTCCAATAACAAGCCAGCATGCGGCAGTTGAAGCACTAAAAAATGGGGATAACGACGTCCTTGAAATGAAGGAAGCATACGATGAAAGAAGAAGATATCTTCTTTATCGTTTAAAGGAAATGGGCCTTCCATGCTTCACACCTAAGGGTGCATTTTACGTCTTCCCTGATATTCGTAAATTTGGTATGACAAGCGAAGAATTTAGCTTAAAGCTTTTAAAGGAGCAAAAGGTGGTTGTTGTACCTGGATCTGCATTCGGTGAATCAGGAGAGGGATTCATAAGAATTTCTTACGCCTATTCTATCGATGATTTAAAGAAGGCCTTGGCCCGAGTAGAGGAATTTATTCAAACATTAAAGTAAGCATTAAGGACTTGAAATGTTAAATTTTAAGTCCTTTTTGTTGGAAAGGAGTTATTATGGAAAAATATGAAATTCATAAATTCTTGGAAGAATATAAGCAAAAGCTTATGGATATGCATCAAGCATTACAAATTGATACAAAGGAACCAAGATTAAATAAATTAAATGAAGAAATCCAAGCCCCTGAATTTTGGGGTGACCCTAAGCATGCCCAAATAGTTATTGGAGAGGCAAATGCCCTAAAGGATACAATATCTAGCTATAATAGTGCAAAAAGCCAATATAATGATATAAGAGAAATGGTCGATTTAGCCTTAGAGGATACGGATGCGATGGCACTCCTTGAGGAATCCATTGAAGATTTAAAATCCTATATGTCTGAGCTTGAAAAGAAGGCTTTATTTAGCGGTAAATATGATTTCAATAATTGTATTTTAGAGCTACACCCAGGTGCTGGTGGTACAGAATCTATGGATTGGGCAGATATGCTTTATAGAATGTATACAAGATTTTGTGCAAGAAAGGGATTTAAAACCTCTGTCATTGACTTTCAAGCAGGAGATGAGGCAGGTATTAAATCGGTTACTCTATCGATTGAAGGTCCATATGCCTATGGTCTATTAAAGGCAGAGCGTGGAGTACACCGCTTAGTTCGTATTTCTCCATTTGATTCAAATGCGAGACGTCATACCTCCTTCTGTAGCTGTGAAATTGCACCACAAATAGAAGAAACAAATGATATTGTAATTCCTGAAGAGGATTTAAGAATTGATACATTCTGTT
>JAFPSY010000075.1:0-11861 GCA_017413585.1 Acholeplasmatales bacterium | reverse complement strand
TCCTTCATAAGAGAATTCAGCCATAGGCTTAATTCCAATCATTTGGCCCATGAAAGCCTTTGGCTTAGAGATTCTTCCCTTCATTGCAACAAAGGATAAATCGTCTAAGAAGCCCATCTGGTGGCATCTTGATTTATTTTCTTCAACCCACTTGGCAACCTCTTCAAGAGTTAATCCCTCTTCACGCTTCATGGCAGCTCTTACAACTAATAAGCCTAAGCCAGTAGAATAACGAAGAGAATCAATGACGATAATCTTTCTATCTGGATATTCCTCCTTTAATTCCTCCTTAGCCTTAAGTGCGAAATTATAGGTTGCAGATAATCCTGTAGAAATCGTAATAACTAATAAGTCATTACCCTTATCTAGATATTTTTTGTATTCCTCCTTGAATTCATCAATAGAAGCAGGAGCGGTTGTATATAAGGATTGCTTGGTCTCAGGGTTAAAATTCTTTTTTGCCTTGACATCCTTATAGAATTGCTCAGGGGTTGTGAAATCCCATTCAAGTGTAGTACGTCTTTCTGTACCATCAGGTAATGTCATATGTCCCATGACATATTCAATATTAAATCTTTCTCTTAATTCCTTTGTTAAGTCACAAGCGGAATCAGATAAAATTACAAAACTCATAATGCTAATATCTCCTTTTTGTTTTGAAATCCTTAACTATTGTATCAAAATTCAAAACCTTTGTAAATGAGATAAGTTGGTCCTTTGTTTACAAAGGACTTTCTTTTTAGTATAATTTATAATGTTAGAGTATGTCTAATAGAGGTTAATTATGAGTACAATGAAGTTAGATGGAATTTTATTCCGAAATATGTGCAAGGGTGGACTTGATGCAATCCTTGCGGTTGAAAAGAAAGTAAATAGCTTAAACGTATTCCCTGTACCTGATGGGGATACAGGTACAAATATGAAGCTTACCCTAGAGCATGGCGTTAATGATTCTTCTGATTGTGAAAGCATTGGAGAATTTTCCAAAAAGCTTGCTAGAGGAATGCTTTTAGGGGCAAGAGGAAATTCTGGGGTTATTCTATCCCAATTATTTAAAGGAATTTCTAAGCACTTAAAGAATTTTGATACGATTCATGCTATCGATTATAAGGATGCCTTAATTGAAGCATATACTACTGCCTATAATGCAGTTGTAAACCCAACAGAGGGTACAATACTTACTGTATCTAGATTAGGTATTGAAAATATTAAGGATAAAATTACAAATTCTACCTCATTTGAGGAATTATTTGAATTATATATAGCATCTATGAAGGATGTATTAAAGGAAACCCCTGAAATGCTTCCTGTATTAAAGGAAGCAGGAGTTCTTGATTCTGGTGGGGCAGGCTTAATTGCTATATATGAGGGTATGAATGCCATTCTTTTAGGTAAGGAGGTTCCTCATATTTTATCTGTAAGTGATGAAAAGAAGGAGGATAGTCCCCTATTCGATGAGAATTCTATTTTAGAATATGGCTATTGCCTAGAATTTATTTTACAGCTTCAGAAAATTAAATGTGATATTGATACATTTAGTTTAGATGCCTTTATCGAATTTTTAAAAGCTCATGGGGAATCCATTGTAGCCTTGAAGGATGAATCTATTGTTAAGGTACATGTTCATACCATGAAGCCTGGAGATATATTAAATTATGCTCAAAATTATGGTGAATTTGTTTCCCTAAAAATGGAAAATATGTCTATTCAGCATAATGAGGTTATAAAGGAAAAGAAGGAAAAGCTTCCACATAAGCATATTGCCTATGTTATTGTAGCTCAAGGGGAAGGCTTTAAGGAATTATATAAGGATTTTGGCTGTGATGTCATCTTAGATGGTGGAAAGACGATGAATACCTCTGCAGAGGAATTCCTAAATGCCTTTGATATCATTGATGCAGATGAAATTATTGTTTTACCAAATAATAAAAATATTCATCTAGCTGCTGAACAGGCGAAAAACATTAAGGATAAGGATCATATTCATATCCTACATACGAATTCCTTAGTGGAAGGCTATTTCGCACTTACCTTAATGGATACAGTAGATGAGAATATCGATGTAAATCAACAATTAGAAAATATGATTAGTGGTATTAAAAGCGTACATACCTTTGGTGTCACTATGGCCGTAAAGGATTCTAGCTATAATGGAATAAAGATTCAAAGAGGAGAATTTATTTCTGTTTTAGATGGAAATATCATCTATACCTCAAAGGAAAAGAAGCTTGCTGTAGAAGAGGGACTAAAGCTAGTTTCTGATATCGAGGATAAGGAAATCATCATCCTATTTAAAGGAAAGAATTTAGATGATGATGAGGCAGATGATATTGTTGAAGTATTAGAGGAGAATTATTCTAATGCCCAGGTGGGTAGAATTGATGGAGATCAGGACACCTATGGTGTATTAATTGGTATTAGTTAAAATATAAAAAAAGGAGAACTATATGATAACTTTATACATTTATACAACAGATTCAGTTAAAGAAGTGGAATTACCTAAGAATTTAGATAGTCATTGTAATATTTATACACACCAGCTTACAAAGACACTATCTAGATATAGCTATTATTTATTAAGTGAGAAATTAAAGAAAAGTGGATA
The DNA here is from genome assembly GCA_017413585.1 of Acholeplasmatales bacterium. GTDB lineage: Bacteria > Bacillota_I > Bacilli_A > Acholeplasmatales > Anaeroplasmataceae > Anaeroplasma. The sequence goes on along the minus strand of JAFPSY010000075.1, from coordinate 9,256 downwards.
TGATCCAAAATTAATTACCTTTGATGCAAAGGGTAAGGGTGTACACCCTCATATTTCCTTTTCTATATCCCATTCAAAGGATTATATTGTCCTTGCGATTAGCGAGGCCTCTGTGGGTGTTGATGTTGAGGAAATCGTCATCGACGAAAAGCTAAATTTAGCTGCTAAAATTTTAACCGATGAGGAATATGATATCTTTGATAGAAAGCTAGATAAAAACGGATATTTAACAGAAAAATGGACACAAAAGGAGGCCTATGGTAAATTCTTGGGTATAGGTCTTACGAATTCTGTTTTAATGACCACTGTAGATGGCTTTTCCCTTAATGTTAAGGGTGCAGTAGTATCTGTTTATCCTAAGGAAAATGTATTAATGTATTATAACGAAAGAGAGATTAGCTAAAATGGAAAATGTCAACAAGGTCGTAAAGACAAGATGCTTAGGCCTTATGAATTCTAAGAAGACATTTTTAGATATTTTTAATGTAATGTTTTCTACCAATGATTATATTTTAGGTGAATGGAATGATGGTTATAAAATTAATTCTATAACCTATCTTGAGGCTAAGAAAAAAATCTTTAATTTAGCCTATTCCATAAACCAAAAATATCCAAATCTAAAGGATCAATACATTGGTATTGCGATGGAATCAAGCATAGAATGGGTTTTATCCTTCTGGGCAATTCTTGCCTCAGGGAACAAGCCCTATTTGGTGAATTTAAGACACCCACATGAGCTTGTCAATCATTTACTTAAAAGCTTAAATGTTGAATATGTTATCGAATTAGATAGCCTAGGTTATGATGCTAAGGGGATTTCATATTTAGAATTAAAGGAAGAGGCAAAGGATTTTACACCATCCTTTGCAGATGAAATGGCACTATCTACAAGTGCAACAACATTAAAGGAAAAAATTATATTCTATAATGGCTTAGAAATATCCTCTCAAATTCTAAATTGTAAAAAAATTTTAGAGGAGAATAAGCAAATTAAAAAGCATTATAAGGGTAGACTTAAGCAATTAGTATTCCTACCCCTATACCATATCTTTGGCTTTATGGCTACCTATATGTGGTTTTCCTTCTTCGGAAGAACTATGGTATTTTTAAAGGATTATTCTAAGGATACTATTCTTTATACAATAAAAAAGCATGAGGTTACTCATCTTTTTGCAGTACCTTTATTTTGGAATACCATTGAAAAGGAAATCCTTAAGGGCGTAAAGGAAAAGAATAAGGAAAAGAAATTCAATAAGGGCTTAAAGCTATGTATAGCCCTTCAAAAGATCTTCCCTAATTATGGTATAAAAAAATCCAAAAGAATTATGCATGAGGTAACGGATTCCTTATTTGGTAAATCTGTATTATTCTGTATTTCAGGTGGATCCTATATCAAAGAGGATACCCTAAGATTAATCAATGGTCTTGGTTATCCTTTATATAATGGCTATGGAATGAGTGAAATAGGAATTACCTCTGTTGAGCTTGGCTCCATTAAGGATAGATTAAAGAATTCCATTGGAAAGCCATTTGAATCTATCCAATATGAAATTAAGGATAATAAGCTTTATGTAGGGGGAACAAGTATTTCTCATAAAATGAAGATTAATGGAGAATATGTATATAATAATGATAGATATTCTACAGAGGATATTGTAAAGAAGGATAAGGATAATCGCTATTACATATTAGGTAGAAGTGATGATTTATTTATTGGTCCAAATGGAGAAAATATAAACCCAGATCAAATTGAGCTTTTATTCCATTTGCCCAAAGCAAATCGCTATTCTGTTTTAAATATTGAGAATCAATTAACCTTAGTCATTGAAATATCGAAATATTTATCTAAGGATACCATAGTAGAGATTTATAAGGATGCATGTGAATGTAATAATAAGCTGGATTCTTCCTTAAGAGTATCTAAGATTTATTTTACATATGATCCAATTCAAGCAGAAACTGCAATTAAGGTTTCTAGACAATATTTGCTAAAGCAATTAGAGAATAAGAAGGTTTCCTTAGTTAAAATAGATGAAATTAAAGAGAAGAATCAGGGTATCTTAGTAAATCAAGAAATCCTAGATTTTATCATAAAATCATTCAAGGAAGTTCTCATGGTAGATACTGTATCTAAGGATTCAAATTTCTTCTTTGATTTAGGTGGATCATCCCTAGATTATTTTTCACTTATTTCTTTATTGAATCAACATTTTAATATCAATATTACCTTTGAAGATGAAAAGAATTACCATACACCCCTAGATTTAGCACTAGAGGTAGAAAGGTTACTTAGCCTATGAAAAGATTTCTCGTTTGGATTTTCTTTTGGGTAGGTAAAATAACCTTATGGCCTATACAATGGCTTTATTTTAGAAAAAGAGTATATTATGAGGATAAAAAGACGACATCAAGAAGAATCAAGGGTGGCGCCCTTATCGTTTCAAACCATAAGGGACTTATGGATTTCCCTATGTCTATGTTTATCTTCCCCTTTCATAAGCTTTATTGCTTGATGAGTGAGCTTATTTATAATCATGGTAAGCTTTTAGCTCATTTAACGAATATTGTAGGTGGTATAAGAGTAGATCGTAAAAATTATGATTTTGGATTTATGAATACATCCTTATCCCTACTTGAAAAAAAGAAATTGCTCATTGTATACCCAGAGGGTAGGGTTGAGGTAAGTGATAAGACCTATCCCTTTCATCCATCCTATATTTTAATTGCCCTTAAGAGTGGTGCACCTATTATACCAATTTATACGGATGGAAAATATAAATTTAAAAATAGATGTCATGTCGTTATTGGTAAGGCAATATATTTAAGAGATTATTGTAATAAGGAAAACCCTACAAAGGAAGATATTGAAAGCCTAAATCAAATGATTCGCTCAAAGATTAGAAGCCTAGAAAAGATTTGTAAATTAGGTATAGCTAAGGATAAATATGCCCATGGCTTTAAGTTTAAATTCTTTATTAAGGATTTAGGTAGATTATTAGCCTTTACTATGAATATTCATTTTAAAACGAAGGTCTATAATAAGGGGAAGCATAAAAAGAATTTAAAGATTAAGGGTGGTGGAGTAATTGTTGCGAACCACTCAAGCTTTATGGACCCATTAGTTTTATTAAATGTATTCTGGAGAAGAAGAGTCTATATATTAACTGCTGAGGTGGTCTTTGATGGTCACCCTCATAGGTCTTGGCTATTAAATCAATTAGGCTGTGTAAGAATTGATAGAAGAATTAATGATATGGATGCTATTGAAAAATGCTTAGATATCGTTAGAAGTGGTAATTTAATTGTCGTATTCCCCTCAGGACATATCGATCAATATGGTACTATGGACGAATTCAAGGGTGGTGCTGCCTTAATGGCGATGGAAGCTCATGTACCAATTTATCCACTTTATTTAGGGCCTAGAACCTCTAAGCTTGGAAGATGCCCTGTATGGCTTGGTGAAAAGATTGATGTTGAGGCGATAAGACAGAAGGATAAATTAAACAAAAATGATTTAAATAATATTTCAGATATTCTATATAAGGAAATTAGAAAGCTTGAAGCAATTGGATTAAAGGAGAAGAAATAATGGCAAAATGGAGCTTAAGATGCCCAATCGAAGGAGATATTATAAGGGTTTCTATTGGAAATAATATGCATCATTATGGTATTTATGTTTCCGATTCCTGTATTATTCAATATGGTAAGGCATCCGATATATTTCAAGATAGTAGTGAGGTTTCTGTTTTAGTTGGTACAATAAAGGAATTTGTCGGGAATAAATATATCGAGGTTAGAGAATATAGTCTTATAGAAAAGCTAAAGAAAAATAGTAAAGAAAAGATTATAAAAAAAGCCAAGGAAAGAATTGGCGAAAAGAAATATAATATATTAAATAATAATTGTGAGCATTTTGTAAATGAATGTGTTTTTAACAAACATGAAAGTTTAGAGGCTAAACAATATTCGGAGAATCGCCATTGATTCTCCGTTTTTTTGAATAAAATTTCATAAAATTAAATATTTACCCATTAAAAAATGCGTGGTAAAATTTATACATATAAGAGGAGGAATGATTATGATTCGAATTGGTATTTATGGCTATGGTAATCTTGGAAAGGGTGCTGAGGCTGCAATTAAAAAGAATAGCGATATGGAGCTTGTAGCAGTATTCACAAGAAGAAATCCTAAGGATTTAGTAATTGCAACAGAGGGTGCAGAGGTAGTTGCTGCTAGTGATATATTAAAATATAAAGATAAAATTGATGTTTTAGTTATTGCAGGTGGTTCTGCAACAGACCTACCTAAGATGACACCTATGCTTGTGGAGAACTTCAATGTAATTGATTCCTTTGATACACATGCAAACATTCCAGCTCATTTTAAAAATGTAAATGAGGCTGCCTTAAAGAGTGGTCATATTGGATTTATTTCCTGTGGATGGGATCCAGGTATGTTCTCATTAAATCGTGCAATTATGAATGCAATCCTACCTGACGGTAAGGATTATACCTTCTGGGGTAAGGGCGTAAGCCAGGGACATTCGGATGCCATCAGAAGAATTAAGGGCGTTATTGATGCAAGACAGTATACTATTCCTATTGAGGAGGCACTTGATGCTGTAAGAAGTGGTAAGAACCCAGAGCTTTCAACAAGAGAGAAGCATAGAAGAGAGTGCTTTGTCGTTGCAGAAGACCCTAAGGAATACGCAAGAATTGAGCGTGAAATTAAGGAAATGCCTAATTACTTTAGTGATTATGACACAACGGTTCATTTCATTTCTTTAGAGGAATTAAAGAAAAACCATAATGGTATTCCTCATGGAGGATTTGTTATTCGTAGTGGTGAAACCTCAAATGGTGTAAATCATGTCATTGAATATTCCCTAAAGCTTGATTCCAACCCTGAATTTACAGGCTCTGTTATCATTGCTTACGCAAGAGCTGTTTACCGCATGGTAAAAAGAGGAGAAGTGGGTGCAAAAACTGTATTTGATGTAGCACCTAAGGATATTCAAACTGTATCCTATGAAGAATTATTAGCTCATACATTATAATAAGAAAAGAGGCCCCATCAGGCCTCTTTTGCATACTCACCTAAGGATTTGAATTCAAATCCTTTTTTCTTTAAATATTTAATAATCTTTTCAATTTTTCTTAAATAGCTTTTTCTTCCAATTCTTATAAATAGCCATTCTACAAATTTTAAATTCTTCATCTTAGGTACTTTATTTTTAGAAACCTCATAGGGATGAACATAAAACATATAGCAATCCGTATTTCTTATACATTTTTTAATGTAATATTTAATGACAAACCAAGGAACTAGCCTGATATACCCACCACCAGAGATAGGTAAATGTCCACTATAGGCACGAACTCGATTTGGGGTAATTTCAAAGAAATTATCCTTTTTAAAGCATAATCGATTTAACCTTTCATAGGATTCTAAATCCACCTTGCCAGAATTGATGGCTAAATGGAAATTTAAGCTAGAAGAATCATAGGTAAAACCATTTCTTTTTAATATTTCAATATAAGAATCTAATATGCCGAAGCATGGGGCTCTATAGCCCTTTATTTTTGTATGGAATTCTTGTTCTAGGATATTCTTTGATTTAATAATATTTTCTTCAAAGGTTTTTTCATTCATCGATAGTGGGGATTCATGATCAAAGCCATGTAAGGCAAGCTCATGTCCATTTTCTATAGCCTTCTTTAAATAAGGCTTTGCAAGCTTTAGGCTTGAGCATAGAGTGAAGAAGGTACCCTTAATATTGTATTTATCTAATAAATCAATATACCCCTTCATGGCCTCCTCTTCTGAATATTCCTCCTTGTATTCCACCTTTTTTCCTTTAAAGCATTCAATATCGTAGAAGGATTCTACATCCATAGTCATAAATGCATATTTCATAGATTTCTTTCCTTTAGGAAGGTCTTAATTTCTTCGTCATATCTTTCTTGATTATTAATTCTTATATGAGAATGAGCACCCTTATCAAACCAAACAAGCTTCTTATCGGATTTACATAAATCATATAGATAGGTAGCATATTTTGGTAAGGAGAAGATATCCTCCTTTGAATGAATCATTAGAATTGGCTTTTTTAATTTCTTTATTTTAGCCTCTGGCTTAATTCTTAATTGATTAGCTCCTGTATGGAAATAAATAGCAATCATGACTAAGAAGGCTAAGAAGGAGGACATTGGTGCACCCTCAGCCTTCATATGCGTTTGCATTGTCGCATGAAAGCTTTTAAACATACCATCTACCGTTAATCCTAAAACATAGGATGGACAGCTTTTATCTGTAATGGCATATAAGCAGGTTGCAGATCCAATACAAATACCATGATAATAAATTTCCTCTTGGTGAAATTTATCATGGATGAATCTTGTCCAATCTAATAGGTCACGTGCTTCCTTGATACCGGCAGTAGAATATTTACCATCGGAAAGTCCATGGGCTCTAGGATCGATAACTAAAATATTAAATCCAGCATCCTGGTATGGCTTTGCAAAATAATAGGTATATAATAAGGATTCTGTTCTACCCTGATGAAGAATGGCACATTTCTTATGTCCAAAATCAAAGAATTGTCCAACTAAATGTAATCCATCATAGCTTTCTAATTCCACCTCGTGGATATATTCTTTATTTTCCATACCCCACTCTTCACCAATTCTATACATTTCTACTTGTTCAGTATTATCTGGTGCAGAGCAGGCTCTACCCCACATTTCCTTATTCTTTCTTACTAATTGCTTTTTATATACCTTAACGGCAATAATATAAAAAGGTAATATAAATGTAAAAAATGCTAAAAGTAGAATCGATACAATTACTATGAGTATAATTAACCAAGGCTCCATTGGAATTCTCCTTCCTAAAAACAAATATATATTACAATACTTTTATCCTCTTTGCAAAGAAAAAAGAAGCTAAAACGCTTCTTTAATTCTATATTAATACGCTGTTTGACTAACGATAAATGGAATAAGTACGGTATAGAATACTATAATCCAAATAAATCCGATAGCTATCGCAGCTATATTTAAGCCAACTCCAATATCCGCTTTCTTTCTTTGAATAATACTTTTTTGTCCTAAACAAGAAAGAACTAATCCTTCAATTCCAATAGCGAACCCAAAAATAGGGATGAAGGCTAAGGCAAGTCCCACAATTCCAGATACAAATCCTACAATTGCGAATGCTTTCCAAGGTCCTCTTGGCTCGTTTTCTTGATGTGATTCATTTAATTCTGTTTGTTCCATAATCTCTCTCCTCTTTTTTAATAACTAGGATGGAATACATCTATTCCAATCGCTTTTAATGTGATGAATAGTGCTACAATGGTTAATAATGTAATACCCAAACCTAAGCCTACATAGGCTAGCTTTTTGTGGTTTTTACTTTTTTGCCCTAGTGCAGAAAATACAATACTTAATGTTCCTAATACGATTCCTGGGATTTGGTAATTATTCCCAAAACTATTTATATAGTAGAATTGGGATAAAAGCTCTACAAAACCTATAATACCAAGAACAAATCCTGAAATTGCAAATTTATCGAATGGATTTGATTTCTCTATAGGCTTTTCTTTAGGTTCATCTTTATTTTCTACATTCTCTATAGTACTATTTAAATCCTCTTCAATTAATACTTCATTTTCATTTTTATTGTTTTCTTCCATTGTTAACCCTCCTCTTTGTTATTATAGTATAAAAATTCAATTTTACAATAAAAAATGATTTTTGGGGATCTGTTATAAAAAATGATTTTTGGGGATCTGTTAAGGGGTAAATTAGAAAGATGATTTATATTTTTCTTGTTTTAATATTTAAGCATATATAAATAGAATATAGAGGATGTTGGCTTCCCTTATTTGTTAGAAAATTACGACATGGAATGAAAAAAAATTCTTATTATGTTATAATGGAAATACACATGGAGAACAAGATATGGAAGCAAAAGAATTAATTATAGTAATTCCGGCATATGAGCCAGATCATTTATTGCCTGAATTAATTGATAAGCTAAATGAATATTTTCATGGACATAAAATGATTGTTGTCAATGATGGATCTAAGAATAAGGAAGAATTATTTAAGGAAGTAGAAAATAAGGACAATGTCATTTTATTAAATCATGAGGTAAATATGGGTAAGGGTGCTGCCTTAAAAACAGCCTTTAATTACATAAAAGAATTAAAGGATTCCTATATTATCGTTACTGCAGATAGTGATGGACAGCATAAGCCTGAGGATATTTATAGAGTATATAATTTCTATAAGAAATATAATAATGGTTTAGTTTTAGGCTCTAGAAAATTTGATGGAGATATTCCAAAAAGAAGTGCCTTTGGCAATAATTGTGCAAGATTTTTACTTCAGTTATGTAATGGTATAAGATTAAATGATACACAAACAGGCTTAAGAGCCTTTGGTAGTGATTTAATTCCTTTCCTATTACAAATTAAGGGAAACAGGTATGAATATGAAATGGATATGCTATCACTTGCTAAGCAAAGATCCATTCCGATTCATGAAATTGCTATAGAAACCATTTATATCAATAATAATTCAGGATCTCATTTTAGACCTGTAAGAGATTTTTCTAGAATTTGTAGTGTTATATTAAAATATACATTACCTCTATTTATATCTATATTATTCTATATTGGTGGATTTATATTCTTATATTTCCAATTTAAAAATAATGATAAATTGAAGGATTATACTTATACTATATCTCTTATTGGAAGTGGTGTATTTGCCTTACTTATTCATTATTTGATGAATGCTTTAGGTATATTCAATGGAAACCCTTATGTATTTAAGAATAAAAGAAGTGTTGCTTATTACCTATTAGGCTCACTAGTAGTTTTAGGATTATTAATTGGAACATCCTATGCCTTTAGCCTATGTATTCCATTTAGATGGTTATCCTTTGGTATAGGATTATTTATTACTTTAATACTTTTAGTATTTGAGGTTTATTTCTTATCCATAAAATCAAAATTATTTGAGGAATAAAATATGACAGAGAAGACAGTAAAAAAGCTTATTCAAGCTGCTGGTATATTTGCAGATCCTGCTGCAGGACCTACCATTGCACTTTTTATGAATATTTATGACAAGGCCTTCTCAAGATATGAAAGACCAGATTATAGCTTATATCCTGGTCTTTATTGCTATTCTAGGGTGGAGAATGAATTAAAAAGAAGAGAAATATCCTTTTATGATAAAAGTAT
>JAFPSY010000006.1:0-3420 GCA_017413585.1 Acholeplasmatales bacterium | reverse complement strand
CAAAAGATAGGTTTTATAAAATTTTATTTCTGATAAAGATAAATAATAAACTGTATATTGCTTCATAATATCACCATTTATATTAAACCATATTTCTATAGAATCTAACAGCCCTTACCAGTAATTGAGCATGAGGATTTAAAGGAATCCTCATAAATAAGATCCTTATGTCCTAGCTCTACTAAATAGGATTCCCAATCCGTAAATACATGATCTCCATCTATAATACATGGAATACCAATATCTCCAATTTGAATTAATCTTTCAAATACTTCCTTGTTGTTATCTCTATAATGTAAAAATTCCTTTAAATTCTTTAGAGAATCTAAGATTTCAATTTCCTCAAATTCAATTCCATACTTTAAAAAATTAAGCTTTAAATTCCTACAATCTGGACAATTTTTACTACCGTATACCTTTAACATAATTGCACCTCCAAATCTATTATACTATAAATTAAAAAAAGTACTGAATTATTCTTCAGTACTTGCTGCATCCTTGGTGCTTAGCTTCTTTTCAATTTGCTTATCTAAGAAGCCATAGAATATAGGGAAGATAACCTCAAGGATTAATTCTATTCCAAGTAAAATAATATGGATATGAGCATGATGCTCTACAGGATCTACAATCATTTCAATAGATAAAATGATTACGACAACAGATTCAATGAAGGAAATGAAGGCAGGGCGCTTATGTGTCATACGAACAACGCACTCGGTTATCTCATCACCCTCACGTAAGATAGACCAAGTACCCCAAATGATCTTGTTTGATAGCCATATTCTCCATACGTAAAGAACATTAATACGATAGCTAAGGAAACAAATACAATTGCTTGGAAGAATTTTGTCTTGTGTGAAACAATTCCCTTAATGCAGGATATTAACATATCCTCAATGGCATATGCAAGCATTACTGTTCCTACAACGAAATGTACATGCTCGAGTGAAAAGTGATTAAATACTAATATTAAAATACCACTAATAATTTATAAACAAAATTTAATTTTTTCCCAAATTTTCATAATTATTACTCCTAACCTTACTTATTCTTTCACAAGAAAAAGAAAAGGCAATACAGCTGTATTGCCCAATTTCTATAAAATTGTAATTTTTATTTTCATATCGGATAAAGGATAGCATGAGCATGTATGTATATAATCAAATCTCTTATCGGCTAATCTTCTATAATCCATATCCTTAGGAATAAAGAATTCACCCTCTAATACCTTAGCCCTACAAGCTCCACATTCACCACTTCTACATAGGCTATGAATTAATATTCCATGTCTTTCAAGCGCCACAAGAATAGGCTCAGAGGCATAGGCATCAATAACATCCTCCTTTATACCTCTTACTACAGTAATCTTATATTGCTCCTTCATTTTTTCTATAGGAAAGCCCTCTATTTTAGATACATCCTTATCTGTACCAAAGACCTCCATTCTTATTCTTCTTTTTGGAACATTTAAGCCATCTAGCTCACCCTTAATGTATTTATACATAGGGAGTGGTCCACAAATAAAATAGGTTGTCTTACCATTTTCTGGGTTTTGATCTATAGAATATTTCTTTATAATATCACGACTAATAAACCCAGATAAATCGCCATCCTTAAGTTTTGCATTTTCATCCGATAGTACATGAATTACCTTTACTCTATCACATTCTCTAGCAATTTTATCTAATTCATCCTCTAAAATAATATCCTTATGAGATAAGGAACCATAAAGAATGGTTAAATTATAATCTAATGTACCATGGGCAATTTCCTTTGCCATAGAATAAAATGGTGTAATACCAGAGCCACCTGCAATTCCTACAATATCCTTAGAATCTCTTAAGGATTCGAAATAGAAATGGCCAAAGGGCATTTCAACCTCTAGGGTATCTTGAAGCTTTAAATGATCATATAAATAATTAGAAACAAAGCCTATACCATCCTTACCTCTTCTTACAGTAATGCTAAAGAATCCATTTTTTCCTCTTGCCTCATATGGAGCACTAGAAATGGAATAGGGTCTTGTAGTAACTGTAGCTCCAATTTTTACACGTATGGATACATAATTTCCAGCCTGAAAAATTGGTAATTTATGATTTATTGCCTTAAATGTAAACATACGAGCGGTTATAGAAACATCCTCTATTTTTATAACCTGAACCATAAATGGGGCTGGATGGAGTGCTCTTGCGACTTGGTTTATAGGATCAGCATATATATTTTCATTCTTCGCATTTTTAAATGCTTCTTCTCGCATCTTAGTTACACGAATCGCTCCACTAATATCCTGAATTAAGCCTTTTATTTTTGTCATATTATCTTGCCTCCTCTTCCATTTGCTTAAGTAGAATGCTTGCAGCCTTTCTACCATTAGAAATACAAGAGGACATGCCATCGCCATTGATTGCATGAGCGCCTGAGAAGGCTAAGCCTTTGATATAATTTTCATTATTCTCCATGAATAATCTTGCAATGACATGGTCATCCATAGAATGCTTATAGCCATAAATACCACCCATATAATTGGATGAATAATGGGCAACCGTATGAGGCATTTCTACCTCAACTTCCAATATATGATCAAATAAATTGACACCTAAATGCTTAGAAACACATTCAATCATATCCCTAGCCATTTTTCTTTTTACCTCATGGTAATTTTCATCTGTTACGGATAAGAATGCCTCTGGGCTAGGTAGGTATGTAATCGATAGACTGCATTCCCCTTCCTTTGTACACTCTGGATTTGCATAATTTAGACAAATCGTTGTTAGATAATCATAAGGCCCTAGGGTTTTACCTTGCTCGAATATTCTATCTAAATCCATATCTCCCTCACAAGAGAATACAGAATAATCCTTAATATTTAATTCAAGAGGGCTTTTATCTAGTGTTAAAACAACACTTACGACCGTAAGACCAATTTCTCTTGCATTACAATCCTGATAGGCACGCTTAGGTACTTCAGTTATAGGCTCAATCATCTTGCCATAGCAGGTATTAGGGTATGCACTACAGGCTACATAATCAGCATATATCGTATCCCCCTTAGTTGTTCTTACACCATAGACATGGCCATCCTTAACTAAGATTTTTTCAACATTTTGCGAATATTCATATTGAACGCCTAAATCCATGCATCTCTCTTGCATACGTAAGGATAGCTCATGAGAGAATTCCTTACATACGTAAGATCCACCAACAAAATAATCTCCCATTAATACGGCATAAATCGTAAATGGTAAATCACTAAAGGGAGAACCAACATAAATCCAATAGCCCTTTAGGATATCCAAAACCTCCTTTGGTAAATCAAAGGTCTTTAATACCTCCTCTGTCGAATAGCCTGCTGTTTTAACTAAATTCGAATGATGTAAAATCATTTGTAGCTTATTCATGGGCTTAACCGATAATGCATTT